>JAMOMJ010000143.1 GCA_027067135.1 Cyclobacteriaceae bacterium | reverse complement strand
CGCTCCAGTCCAATATTTAATCGCTTCCTCTGCCCGCCACTTATAGTTTTATCTAGGGTTGACCCCACCTTTAGGTCTCTAATTTCAGACAGGCCCAAGCTTTTTAAGGTGCTTTGTACTAAAGTATGTGTTTCATCTATGGTATGATTACCAAAAGTTAACCTTGCCGCATAGTAGAGGTTTTGATAAACCGATAACTCTTCAATTAAATAATCATCCTGAGGTACTAAGCCAATAACTCCACTTAAGCTTTCCGAGTCTAAGTAAAGGTCTTTACCATTTAATAGCACCGTGCCACTGGTAGGTTTAGAGGAGCCATCCAAAATACTTAGTAACGTAGATTTACCCGAACCTGATGCTCCCATAATACCTACAAGCTTGCCTCCCTCTTCAGAAATATTTATATTTTGAAGCCCAACAACACCCGATTTGAATTCATGGTAAATATCCTTAGCTTCGAACGAGATTTTATTTATGGTTTCTTCTTTAAGAAACTTTGAAACCACATCGCTATAATATATAGGTTGGATTTTATTTCCTCTTATACTACTTCCCGTAGGAAAAACATAAATTTTTCGGCTTCTGAAATGGTTGCCATTTAACGTAAGGTTAGATATGCCCAAATATTTTATAAAATAGGTATCGGCATCAGCAATACGTAATACTACTATCATACCTGTAATGTTCCTAGAAACAATATGAGCTGATTTTTGCTCATGTTTTGCAGACCCTTCATCAACAATAAGAATTTCTTTACAGTCAAGGTCTTCTGAATCTTGCCCTGTTAAAAAAAGTTTGATAAGGTCAGTTTCTTTCTGACTGATATGAATAGCCTCACTTATATAAAAAATCAGGTTGCTTTGGCGTTCCGATATTTCGCCATCCTGCAACATCAGCTCAATAAGCTTTAAAAGCAATACTAGTTTTTGCTGTTTCGTAAGGCTTTCGTTAATTACCTTACAAATATCTAATACTTTAGCCCAGTCTGCTATGTACTCAGCTGTTTCCGAGTCTGTACCATCTAGGTCTTTGTGACTAGAAATATCAACAATTTCTTGATCAAAAACATCAATAAAGTTTACAATGCTATCATGAGAAACATGAATAAGAAGGAACTCCTTTAAATTATTACGTTCATCTTCAGTAATTCGCTCTTTTGCTACAATGGCAAAAAGCCGAACTATTAATATTAAAAGCTCTTCATTCATTCGATGGTAAATCCAAAAGCCAAGAGATAGTCCCCTTGAATACTATACTTATTTATGCATCTGTCAAACTTACAACATCTGCTAAAATAAGTAAGCCTTCTTCTAAATACACATCTTTAAGTTTTAGCTTTTTCTCTGAAGTGGAACTCGTTACCCCTTCTTTGGAATAATGTACAGTTTCAAGCTCATTTGCAGGTGTTTCAAGCTCATCAAATTCCTCCATTTCTTTTCTTCTTTGAGCTTCATTAAGGCTGATTTTTTTTATGCTCCTCCGCTCTCTTAACCGTTCTAAGTCTGAGATAAGTTCTTTTAAGTCTTCATCTGTTTTTGCCCTTTTCTCATAACTTCTATTTAATTGTGCTATAAACTCAGGATCAATGGTATTATCTAGCTCGTAGTTCGCTGGAGGTATTTTATCCCATTTTAATGCACTTGGGTAAGAGGCCTCTCCTACTTCTGTATGGTCAAAAGCGGATGGAAGTTTAACATCTGGTGTAACTCCTAAATTCTGTGTGCTACCTCCATTAATTCGGTAAAACTTAGCAGTAGTTAGTTTTAACTGCCCAAGTTTCTCTTTTTCTTCAGGAATGTACTGTTGTAAACCAATTAAACTTTGTACCGTTCCTTTACCAAACGATTGCTCTCCGATAATAATACCTCGCCTATAGTCTTGAATGGCGGCTGCAAATATTTCTGAGGCAGAGGCACTTAACCTACTGGTAAGCACAGTTAAGGGCCCGCTGTAAAACACTTCATTGCTCTTATCATCTTCTTGATGTGTTCTATTGCTATAATCTTTTACCTGAACCACAGGGCCGTGGTCTACAAAAAGGCCAGTTAGCTCAACAGCTTCATCTAAAGCTCCTCCTCCATTTCGTCTTAGGTCAATTAATAAGCCATCAACTTTTTTTGTTTTAAGATCTGCAATTAATTTTTGTACATCTCGAGTGGTGCTGTTAAACTCTTTATTGCCATTATGAGCATTTTTAAAATCTTTATAAAACGAAGGAATATTTATAACTCCAAGGCGGTAAGGGTTACCCTCTTTTATAAATTCATAGACTTTACTTTCTGCTCTTGCATCTTCAAGGTTTATTTTGTCTCTTACAATTTCCACCACTTGTGGTTTTGAAGAAACTCCACTTTCTGCCTTTAGCACATTTAAACGAACTAGTGTTCCCTTCTTTCCTCTAATTAACTGAACTACATCATCATTTCGCCACCCAACTACATCCACCATTTCGCCTTCTTTACCTTGTGCCACACCCACAATTTTATCATTATCGTGTAATTCATCGCCTTTAAATGCAGGCCCACCAGGAACGATAGAATATACCACCGTATAATCTCCCTCTTTGCTTAATCGTGCACCAATTCCTTCTAACGACTTACTCATTTCTATATCGAAATTTTCAGCAGTAATGGGGTTAAAATAGCTTGTATGAGGGTCGAGCGACTCCATATAGCTATTCATAAAAACTTGATAAACATCTGCACTATTATACTGTTGAATGCTCTTTTTATATCTATCGTATCGTTTCCGTACATTTTCTTTGGCCTTCTCTAATGTTTTATCGTCTAATACATAGCCTAGCAATTCACTTTTTATATATTTTCTCCAAACCTCATTCTGTTCCTCTATTGTTTCTGAATACGCAACATCTTTTCTATCCAAATTAAAATACTCGTCTTTAGTAAAATCAAAATCCTGTTCAAGTAACTCATTCACATAGGCAATGCGCTGATAATAGCGCTCTTTAAAGACAGCGAATATTTGGTAGGGTGCACCTATATTACCCGCTTTTAACATATCATCTATGTCGAATTTGTATTTATCAAATGACTTTATATCAGAGGCTAAAAAATACAATTTAGTATTATCAAGGCTCTCTAAATACCTTTTATAAATTACCGCTGAAAGAGAATCATTTAGCGGTACTTTTTTATAATGAAAACGCTTAAGGAGTTCAGTAATTAAAACTGTTTCATTTACATTTTTGGCTTCTGGGTATAATACCTTAATGGTATCATTTATCTGATACTCCAGCTTAAATTCAGGTATATCTTCAACTTTAGTAAAAGCAACATCTTTATTAAGAGGCAGCAACACAAAGCTTGCTAGCACAAGAACTATTGGAATTATTATAATTAATCTTTTCTTCATTTTTTCACTAATTCTCACAATCAAATTATTATCTGAAATTATTTTAACAGTTTACAAAAGTAATGGATTTCATTTCAGTGGGTTTTAAAACTCACCAAATTTAAGTCTATAATTATTACAGAGAAAAAACCGGTTTTGTTTTAAAACTTTAACTCGGTAGAGTCTGTCTCATCAAAATCAAAGTTCTCGAGAAAATCACTCGCTTGTTTTGTGCTTTGAAAGAAGAACTCCTTTTTATCTCCTTTTGTTGAGATTATTTCAACCATAATGGATTTCACCTTCCTCTGCCCTTTTAATACATAATCTGTAGGTAGCTTATAATCATTTTCAGATTTTAATATTTTAGCAATGGTATGCTGTGTGGTACGTACAGATTGACAATAGGTGCATTTATAATTTTTTAATAACTTGCCTTCCGTTTCCTCTGTAGCTGCTTTTAACACTTCTTCCTTTTCAAGCTTTAGTGTTCTAAAACCACAAGAGCCACACTCCAGTGCTTCGAGGTAACCAAGATACTTCTCTATTTGAACCTCTCCTGTCTCTTCGTCAACCCAAACATCGTAATCCACTGAAAACACATTCTCTTCAGCTTGCATTCCTTCATCTAAATGAACGTCTTCTTCTTCTTCACTCAGTAATTTCATCTCATTGCCTGCTTTAGATAACCTTGGAGTATAACGAAGCGTAGTAAGTTTTCTTTCTAAAGAAGTAGGGTAATAAAATTTTAGCACCAAATAAATAATATAGCCAATGAGTGTTCCCACGCACATGCTAATAAATAACCTCACAAAAATAAACACCATGCTTTTGCCAACAGTAGCATCGCCAATGGTGTTGCCATAAAAGAAAATAGCTACAGCTAATGAAAAATAGAATAATTGGTAGGCCTTAATCCTATTTAGCTTTAAGTAATCATATTTGCCTTTATATGATTTTATAGCCGAAAGCTTAATAAAATGAATAATTAAAACAACCAGAGCAACAGCAACTGAAATAATAGAAGCAATTATCATAATTTGGCTCCACCCCTCTAAAAATTGATGATAACCAGGATCAGTGTTTTCCATAAAATTGAAAATATTTATTTTTGTTTAATAATAACACATACGAAGGTATAACGTAAAAGATTTACAAAGTTTATATGAAATTAATATTTAAAGCATTAGCTAAATTAAACAAGGTAATTATGCCTAGTATGAAAAATAAGGATTTATTGACACTTTCGAAGGTTGATAAACTCATTATAGGTTATCGTTATTATATTACAAAAAAATCTTTGGAGTAATATTATTCTGATGGTTTTGGGTCAGTTTTAAAAAACTTGGCTTCTTCGTTCATTTGTTTAGCTCCTACTCCTACATTCATTTCACTGGCTATACTGCTTAACAGTTCTGCTTAGCTCGCATTAAACTTGTGTAATATCATACTCTGAACACATTCATTAATTTGCTCTGTTCCATTTCGCTATTTCTTTACTAATCTAGTTGTTTTGCTAATTTCGGCTAATACTTTACCCATATTCTCTCCAGATTTTTTTAAAATTCACAAAACACTGATCTGTAATTAAATCAATTTTAGCTCTCTTGAGCGTTCTGCTAACAGTCATATTTCTTTGGCAACCACGCAAATCCTATGCCATTGTTCACTTGCCCTTGAAGATTCAAACGCAGCATCTAAAGCAAGCATATTGGTTTGATCAGAAATTTTACTCATCAACTTCAATGCTTACAGAATTAACAAGGTTGATTGCCTGCTCTGCATTTTCTGCATAATTGCTGTCATTTCTTTATTTACATCCCTATGTTTTTCTGCCACTGATATCGCTGATTTACGTAGAAAAAATCAACAATATCAGCGTTATCTACGAGAACATGATAGCCACTTTTATTTTAGGATAAAATTTATTTGTGCAATTTTACACTTATATATTTGTTTATTATATTTAAAATATTATATTTGAAGTGTTATTAAAAAATATAAACGTGAAATAATACACTATGAGCACTTACGAAAAGAAAAAAATCGACAATGACTTTAAAAGATTCACTTCTTTGAATTTCGAGCAACCTAAAAAGTGTAAAAGCTTAGGTCAGTTACAGTATTATGTTCGAGAATTAACTCAAAAAATAAAGGAGCTTAAAGCAAGATTTAATTATGTACCGGAAAAAGCCTTTATTCTATTAACTGAATACAACCAAAAGCTCAACAGCCTTATTTTTAAGAATTATCAAGAGGTATATAGCTATTAATGAATGCTGAGATACGATATGTCCCCTCCCCCATTGGGTTTAGTTATGATACTATTTTTAGTGCACTTGCCAATCAATCTGGCAGAATGCAATACTATAAAGAAGAGATGGGGTCTGTAAGAATTCGGATTGGGCGCAATGAATTTATTTCGGCATTTAATAATTTAGAGATCATAGCCATCAAACCAATACAAGCACCAGCGCCTGTTTTCCAATTAAAATTTTACGCAATAAAAAACAGGAAGCTCAATAAACTTCCTGTCTAGTAATATCAGTTAGGTTTAATAATCCTTAATAAATTCCGCCAATTCGCTCTAATGATTTTAAATCTTTAACGGTAAGCTTTCTTCCTTTCGATTCAATAAGGCCTTCTTCTTTAAAATCGTGCAATATTCTTATTAATGTTTCTGTAGCTGTACCTACAATATTTGCCAGGCTCTCACGTGTTAAATTAATATCTACAGCTTCATCCATCGCACTTCCGTTTTTATACACGTCTCTTAACATAACCAAAGCTGCTGCAGTTCTTTCACGTACTGGCTTTTGTGCAAGGTCTGTAATAATAGCTGTTAAACCCATTACCTCATTAGATAACTCTCCTATTATTTTATTATGAAGGGTTTTATCGTTTTCGAAAGCAGCCATAAAATCTGACTTTGGAATATGGCAAGCGATTACATCTTCTAGCGCCTCTACAGATACATGAAATAGGGAATCACCAAGCATTGCTCTGTAACCAACCAAATCGCCTTCTTTAAGAATTGCAGTAATTTGTTCTTTACCTTGCTGACCCAGCTTAAATACTTTTACCTTGCCCTCTTTTATACAATACACACCCATTGGCCGACTTCCCTCGTGTAAAAGGAGCTGCCCTTTTTTGTAAATATTGCAGGTTTTATTATTGCTTAAAGTATCTAAACAGTCAGGATTAATACCTCCAAACCTCCCTGCATGCCTTTGTGTACAATCCCGGCAATGTGTGTTTTCAAAGCCCATATCATTCCATTTACTTCAAAAGTAATAACTAGAAGTAACGAATTGATTAAAATTGAGATATTTTAAATGTATGAGCCTAAACTTTCTCTTCAGGTAGAGTACCAAAAACGATATCCCACAATTTTGTAGTTACGCCAAATGCCTTAGTTTCAGGGTATTTATAATGATGTAGGGCATGAAATTTCCAAAGTCTATTAACGGGCCCAAATTTTGGTGGCTTAAGCACATGTTGTAAATAATGGAATGATATATATCCTACATAGCCCAAAAGAAACCCTGGAAAAAAAATAATTGCAAGATTTGCATTGCCAATCAACCAAAAAATGCCGTAGAAGAGACTATAGAAAGCAGATATTAATATCAATGCCGGAAGAGGCGGCATAGCCAGTCGTGTTGGGTCTTTAGGGTATTGGTGATGAATACCATGACCCATATGTTGAATTTTCAAAAGCCACTTTTTCTCTGTGTGTACATGGTAAACATACCGATGTACCCAATACTCAGAAAATGTCCAAAAAAGAACGCCTGCAGCAAAAATCGGAATAAACGTTAGAATACTAAATTGTTGTAAGGCCAGATATGAAACATACCCTACAATTATTAGGTGCATTGTTACTGGTACCGATATATGAGTTCTGGTAAACTTTTCCATAAGCCCATTTTTAAACAGTGTATCTGTTCCTTTATCCTTTGGCTTAAGATGCTCAGGTATTTTATCAAATTGTTTCTCCATAATCTTTATGTAATACATACAAAACAATTGAGTCTGAAACTCCTCAACAATGACCTAAGTCAGTTTCTGAGCAAATTTCGTATTTCTTGTTGCCTGAGCTATCAAATAACCTGAACCCGATTTAATACTACGCATCACAGTTTATTTTATTGAAAACCCCATTTAATAATGTAGTTCTTTTGAAGAACTAATGGATTAATTCGAAGAAAACCAACACAAAAAGTGAAGATTTTCAATGAATCCTAAAGGAAAACCCTCTAAAAAACAATTTTTAGGATTTAAAACCCTTAAATTAACCCGTTAGTTTTCAGTTTTAAAATTCTAAACCCTACTCTTTATTGGATTTCTGTAACAAGGCAGGCCTAGTCGGGTTCAGGTTAATAATAATCTGTAATTGAATTGATAATTGTCATATTTTAAAGCTATATTAAAGGCAAATTTTGGCATCAAGAAAAAACAATTGTTATGTACGAAACATTAGAACAAATTCACGCTTTTATAAGCCAGCCCTGGCCGTGGTGGATGGGTGGAATTACCATAGGAACAACCTTGTTTCTATTATTGTATTTTGGAAAAGATTTTGGACTTTCAGCTAATTTAAGGACAATGTGTGCTGCAGATGGCGCAGGCGATTATGCTGATTTCTTTGATTTTAACTGGGAAAAGCAAGGGTGGAACCTTATGGTGGCACTTGGAGCCATGTTTGGGGGTTATATAGCTGCCAATTACTTTGGAGGAGACGGTATGGCTCATGTGTCTCAAGCTACCGTTGACACCCTCAATAGTATTGCGGGTGAGAATCTATTAACCGTATCAACCGTACCTCTTATTCCTGGTAAAGATATTATTAATCAAGATGTGCCAGCCTTTTGGAATTTATACTCTTGGGGTTCATTATTTACTATAAGAGGATTAATCATTATCGTTGGCGGTGGATTCCTTATAGGTTTTGGAGCTCGGTATGCCGGTGGTTGCACCTCAGGACATGCCATTTCAGGTTTGGCCGATTTACAAGTACCTTCTTTAGTAGCCGTTATTGGCTTTTTTGCTGGAGGCTTAATTATGACTTGGTTGATTCTTCCTTATATTTTGCAAATTGGCTTTTAATACCTAAACTAGAAAAAAATGAAATTATTTAAATTTATGGTTGTTGGCTTCATGTTTGGCTTTGGCATGTGGAAGTTAGAAGCTATTTCAACCTTCAGAATTATTGAAATGTTCCACTTTCAGTCGTTTCATATGTATGGAATAATTATGACTGGAGTAGCTATAGGTATTATAATTACTCAATTATTTAAAAAGGGTAAAGTAAAAACCGTAGAAGGTATAACACACCAATTTAATGATAAAAGCCACGAATGGTGGCGATACATACTTGGAGGCACTATTTTTGGCATGGGCTGGGCATTAACTGGCGTTTGTTCAGGTATGATGTTTGTGCTAATGGGCTCTGGCTACACAGTGTTTGCCGTCTTTATTGGCTCAGCTATGCTAGGCACTTTTGCTTATGGTTACTTTAGAAAAGTATTGCCCCATTAATAGTAATAACTAAAATAAGGCTATCTTCGTTCATTAACCATCTCGATTTTCGGGATGGTTAAATTTTTATATGAAACAATTTATACTACTACTTTTAATTTTATTTATTTCAGTTGCCTCCAAAGCGCAAACTGCTATGGAAATTATTGTGATGATGTATAAGGATGCTGCCAAGATCGATGGATTTATTGCAGAAATCAACAAGGTAGAAAGAGTTGAGGATGAATACATCACACAAGTTTCTTATGTAAAACTAAATCGTACCCCATATAAGGTATATATTAAGCAGTTAGCCCCTAAAGAGGGTGTTGAAGTACTGGCAAGAATTACCAACCCACCAACAAAGGCTACAGTTAATATGAATTCGTTTCCTTGGATAAACCTTTACTTAGATCCTTATGGGGGTCTTATGAGACGAAACCAGCATCATTTAGTGTATGACTCTGGATTTGATCTAATGATAAGAATATTAAAATATGAACTGAGTTCAAAACTTTCAGAGGAGCGGCTCGTTCGAAAAGAAGATGTGCTTTGGAAAGGAAGGAAAATGTATCATTTAGAGCTAAAAAATGATGATTATAGCCTTATTTCTTATATTGTTAAACCAAATGAAACACTGGATGATATTGCCAATCATTTACATATTAATGCCTATGCAATTTTAGAGCTCAATAAAGATATTGATAGCTATGATGATGTTGAAGAAGGGCAACAAATCAAAGTACCTTCTCACTATGCTAAAAACATGACACTTTATATTGATCAGGAGACTCATATTCCGCTCGTAATCAAAGTGTTCGATCAGCAGGGTCTGTATGAAAAATATGAATATAATTCAATTATTCTAAACCCTGAATTTGAACCTGACGAATTCACAGAATATTTTAGGCATTATAATTTTTAATTTTTGCAAGAAACCATTTTT
>JAMOMJ010000142.1 GCA_027067135.1 Cyclobacteriaceae bacterium | reverse complement strand
CATTACCCTAACCAATGAAAAATAATCTCAAAATTGGAGACATACTCCCCTCTTTTTCATTGCCAAATCAGCATAACGAACAAACAAGCATAGAAAGTTTAAGAAGGGACAATAATCTGGTATTATACTTTTACCCAAAGGACGATACCCCAGTTTGTACCAAAGAAGCATGCGGTTTCAGAAATAATTACGAACAGTTTTTAGGCTATAATTGCTCCGTTGTTGGTATTAGTGCAGATTCGCCAGAGAGCCATCGGGCTTTTATTAAAAGGCACAATCTTCCATTTACTCTATTAAGCGATATTGATAATAAAGTAAGAAATCAACTTGGAGTTCCTCGAGATTTTTTAGGTTTGTTATCAGGTAGATACACCTATGTTATTGATAAAGATGGTGTTGTGAAATCAATTATCAACCATTTTCTGAATGCATCAAAACATATTACACAATCGCTAAAAGCCTTGGAAGATGAGCAAAGAACTAATCACTAAATTTTATACCGCATTTTCAGAATTGGATAGTGCCACTATGGCAAGCTGCTATCACGATGAAATTGAATTTACAGACCCGGCCTTTGGAAACCTAAAAGGAGAACGAGCCAAGGCTATGTGGATAATGCTTTGCAAGAATGCACAAGACTTAAAAATCGAGTTTTCAAAGATTGAAGCTACTGAAACCAATGGTTCTGCCCATTGGGATGCTTCTTACACCTTTCGCAAAACCGGCAGACCTGTACTAAATAGCATTGATTCACAATTTGAGTTTCAGGATGGCAAAATCATTAAACACGTGGACTCCTTCAATCTACATACCTGGGCAAAGCAAGCCATCGGGCTTCAAGGTTTATTGCTCGGAGGCACTTCTTTTTTTAAGAAAAAGCTACACCAACAAACCAATGGGCTTTTAGATAAATTTATAAATTCTAAGGATTCTTGAGTGAAATTGCTTAAACCTCTTAGCATTAAAAATCTGGCCTAATGTATCTTTGATTAAAAAAAACGATGAACATATTCTTTAGAGCAGTTATATTTTTTGCAATTGCAGCTCCCCTACAAGGTTTTACTCAAGGAATTAAAAATGGTGATTGGAAAGGAATTATTCATTACGAAGAAGTAGAAGTTCCATTTACGTTTAGTTTAGACACAAATAACGCATCTGTTGAAGTTGTTATAAAAAATGGCGAAGAAGAAATCAAGATTAAAACCGCACGAATTAAAGACGATAGCCTTATTATTCCAATGTATGTGTTTGACTCGGAGCTAAGAGCTGTTTATAAAGGTGGCATCCTCATAGGAGAATGGCATAAAAATTATAAAAAAGAGAAAGGGCCGCAATTCACTGCAATTCATAACCAGCCACGTTACGGATCAAAATCGTCTGTAGCAACAAGCATTGCCAATAAGCTTGGCATCACTTTTACCCAACCAAGTGGTCAAACTTCAGAAGCCATTGGCTTGTTTAAACAAAATGGAAATACTCTAACTGGCAGTGTAATAACTGCTGTTGGAGATTTTAGATATTTTGAAGGCATTGTTTATGGAGACTCTTTTAGCATATCCTCTTTTGATGGAGTTCATGCTTTTTTAATGTTAGGAGTTAATATTAATGGTAATTGGAGCGGTGTTTTTCACTACGAAAATGGATATTCAGAAACTTGGACAAGTTCTTCTACCAATATCAAAGAACTTGAGAAGCCTTTTAGTGTAATAACGGTGGAACCTCATGTTCATAAACCTTATTATGATATTTTAACTGCGGGTGGCGAATACAACGCCATTAATGCAGACGAACTTGATGGGAAAGTAATCATCATTCAATTAATGGGCACCTGGTGCCCTAATAGCCTAGACCAAACCCAGTATTTAACAAATTGGTATAAAAAGCAAAACAAAAATAAGCTGGCTTTAATGGCTGTTACCTACGAACCTGGCAATAAAGAATATTCAGAAAAACGAATCGACTATTATAGTAAGTTGCTAAACATTCCTTACCCCATGTATATTGGCGGAAGAATGAGCAAGGGACAAGCAGCCTTGGCCTTTCCTAATATGGGCAAAATCAATGCCTTTCCTACCTTAGTGTTAATTGATAAACAGGGATATATTAGGTATATACACAGTTATTTTAACGGCCCGGCTACGGGTGATTATTATTTACAGTTTGATACAGAATTTAATGAGCGGGTGAATGAGCTGTTGGAAGAATGAGTGACGGGTGTTTGCAAAGGCCTTTTGGGGAAGTTGTAATACCGTAGGTTAGTGAATTCAGTTTAATTGATTGAGATTCTTCGGGCAACCCCCTCAGAATGACGAGTAAAAAAAGGCTTCGTCATTCTGAACACCCCGTGCGAAGAATCTCCCTTTCTTCAGCCATTACTTAATAACAAATCCATTAAAGATAAATGCTATGTTCATAGCAATCACCCATCCAACGAAAATAAGTGACCATAATTTGAGGACGATAACATCAAAAAAATCAAAATATTTACAGTTACTTAGCTGCATAAAATGAGACTCTTCGCATGGAATGCTCAGAGTGACGTTCTTTTACTCTACGTCATTCTGAGGGCTTCGCCCGAAGCCTGCCTACCACCTTTAGATTTACATTAGCTTTTACTATTTTTTTTAATATGGCAACGTACAAAACGTACAAACCAGCCAATATAGGCACATGTGGTGAAGTTAAGCTACCCATTAAAATGATATAGAAAGACCAAATTCGCTTTGAGTGCAGGTTTTTTCTTGCCTTTTACCTCTAGTTTTACACCAAGTACACATTTTGTAATACCACGTAAATCAGTTAATAATTCTAAAGATGCGTGAAGTCGAACTTCATCATTCACTAATACAGGTTCTGCAAATTTCAGGCTTTCTATGCCATAGTTCACCATCATTTTAATATTACGAATTTCGGCAATCTGCTCCCATAAATAAGGCAATATGGAGAGTGTTAAATAACCATGCGCAATGGTACTGCCAAACGGACTTTTAGCTGCCCTTTCAGGGTCGGTATGAATCCATTGGTGGTCTAAGGTGGCATCCGCAAACTTATTAATCCGATCTTGAGAAATGGGCAAATACTCTGAAGAGCCAATATTTTGACCTAAATATTTATTAAACTCATCGAAACTATTAATTATAACTTTGCTCATACTAAAAAATTAATCTGCTAAATAACGCTAAGTAATCATTAATTAAAACCGAAAGGACTGTTTTCTGCTAAATTAACAATGCAAATTCTCATTAGCTACATGCCAAGCACCTGCTTTAAACGGGCATAGCCCGAAGCACTTATACTAATGGAACTTCCATCCTTTAATTGGGCAATAAAGGATTCTTTGCCAAACTTATCGAGCTTTTTTATACAAGAAATATTTAAAATATATTGCCGATGCACCCGAACAAATAATTTATCATTAAGTGCTGATTCATAATATTTTAACCTTTGTTGCTTGAGGTATTTTTTACCATTAGAATGTATCTCTACATAGTCATCTTGCGATTGTAAATATTGAATTTCTGCTACAGGAATAATGTCGATTGACTTCGCATTTTTAACCACAATTCGCTCCAAAGGCTCTTGCCTTGCCACAGAAGCTGCTTCAACTACTTCTACCCTTTCTGGTTGTGTAGAAACTTTTGCGATAGCATCTAATAATCGCTGTTTCGAAAATGGTTTGAGCAAATAATCTATGGCATTTTGTTCAAATGCTTTAATAGCAAATTCATCATAAGCCGTGCAAAAAATAACAGGCGGAGGATTATCAATTAATTCCAGCATTTCAAATCCACTGAGCTTGGGCATTTGAATATCTAATAAAACCACATCGTAGGTGGTTGAATTAATTTGTTTTAGCCCCTCAAATCCATTACTGGCTTGCGTTACTTCTATACCCTCTATCTCTTCTACGTATTTGATTACCAAATCTCTGGCAGGTTGTTCATCATCTATAATAAGTACGTGCATATTACCTAAGCATTTTGGGGAATAATGAGTTTAACACTAAAGCTATTATTTTCTTTCGTTACTTTCATTAAGTCCTTTGATCCATAAATTAAAGATAATCGATTAGCAACGTTTTTGAGCCCTATACCAGACTTACTACTTCGTGCGTTATCGGCATCAAAACTATTTTGCACCGTTACCTCAAGCATATCGTGTTGGCAATTACAAGTAATGTTAACGGAGGCTGTGTCCAACGATTCGTGTACACCATACTTAATGGCATTTTCGATGAGAGGTTGAATAATTAAAGGTGGCACCAGTGCATGTTTGCAGCTTTCAGCATAATTAATACTAACTTTCAATCTATCTCCAAAACGCACTTTTTCAATAGAAATAAATTGATTTATGGCACCTAACTCCATTTTTAGCGGAATCAGTTTATCCTCATTGGGTTTAATTGAATAGCGCAAAAACTCAGAAAGTGAAATAACCATTTCTTGCGCTTTTTCAGGGTTAGTGAGGGTAAGCGAGCTAATAGAATTAAGGCTATTAAATATAAAATGTGGGTTTAACTGCGATTTTAGCATATCTAATTCAGCGGTTTTTAGCGATTGCTTTAGCTCCGATTCTTGTATTTTCCTAGATTTAAACTCTTCGTTATAAATAATTACATAATAATTAAGGGCGATTAGCATATATGTAGTGGTTGCAAGTGCAACACGCCAAAATAAAGAGGCTTGTAAAAAGATTTGATATGTTTCATTTTCATCAAAAAGCAAGCCCATTACATTATAAAAAGCATAAATACATAAACCAATGAGTACGACTGCTCCTGCAATATGCGTTATAAATGTGTTTAATAGTTGGGCTCCTTCTAAGCTAGAAAAGCTTACCAATGGCCAAATAGCTAATCCTATAAAACTTAAAAATAGGTTAAATATAATTGAATCAATGAGGCTAACGGCAGGATCGATGCCTAATGCAAAATAAAAAACAGCC
>JAMOMJ010000141.1 GCA_027067135.1 Cyclobacteriaceae bacterium | reverse complement strand
AGCATTTGTATATCCTTTAACAGAATCTTTTTGAGCCATAAACCAATGAAATAATCCCTCACCCTCCAGTTTTATCTCAGGACCAATGATTGAGGTACGAATAGTTAAATCTTTATCATTAGTTATTTCCCCAAGTGCCTTGCTTCGTCCATACATATCATTTGCATCCCTAAAGTCATCAACGGCATAATTACCTTTTGAGCCAGAAAAAACACAATCTGTACTAATATGGATAAGTTTTGCTGAAACCTGATCACATAAGTTTTTTAATAAATGTGGCAAATAGGCATTTAAAAATATCGCATTGCTTTGATGCTCTTTAGATTCCCTAATAAGTGCACCTACACTGTTTATTACAATATCAGGTTTAATTTCGACTATTATTGACTTTAATAATTGTTCATCATGCACATTACAAATAATACTATCAGAAGTAAGTTTAGTTCGATAAACAGTATTATACAGTTTATATTTTTTTGTTGCCTCTAGAAAACGATAAATTAAATGGCCTGCCATTCCAGTACCTCCCAGAATGAGTATTTTTCTACCTTTCATCATTCGATTTTACCCCAAACAGTACGATTAATAAACTCAGTATATGATAATATTATTTTTACTACTTTTTTAGAAACGTTTTTTACTTGATAATCTTTTACAGTTTCATAAGGAATTCTAGCTTCTTGAAAATGGTCTATTGCTACCTCCATTGCATGGAGTATGTTTCTCTTCTTTAAACCTGTCATAATAATGGTACCTTCATCCATTCCCTCGGGTCGTTCATGTGCTTGCCGAATTGTAACTGCAGGAAACCTTAATAAGGAAGCTTCTTCTGTTATAGTACCACTATCAGAAACTACGCAAAGTGCATTTGTTTGTAATTTTATATAATCAAAAAAACCAAAAGGTTTCATAAATTCAATCATAGAGTTTTTGCTTACATAACCAATGGATTCCAATCTTTTTCTTGTTCTGGGATGAGTAGAAACAATTATTCTTTTCTTGAACTTATCCGTTATACCGTCTAAAGACTCCAATAAGCTATCAAAATTTTCGTTGGAATCAAGATTTTCTTCTCTATGAGCACTTACAAGAATATACTCACCCTTTAGTAAGCCTTCTCTTGACAAGACATCTGATGTATCAATATCATTTTTATGATAATCTAAGACCTCTTGCATAGATGAACCTGTTTTGATAATGGTATCAGGCTTAATCCCTTCTGCTATAAGGTACCGCCTAGCATGTTCAGACAATACCATATTTATATCACTCAAATGATCAATAATTTTCCTATTAATTTCTTCTGGAACACGTAAATCGAAACAACGATTCCCTGCTTCCATATGGAAAATCGGAATTCTACTTCTCTTTGCAGCTAATGCCGATATACAGCTATTCGTATCTCCATAAATAAGAAAAGCATTAGGCTGTACCTTTTTAATTATTTCGTTACTTGAAGTTAAAATGCTAGCTATAGAAGAAATAGGATCACCCTTAGCTATATTAAAAAAGAAGTCAGGTTTTCTTATGCCAAGCTGCTCAAAAAATATTTCATTTAATTCATAGTCATAATTCTGGCCTGTATGTGCCACAATTAATTCCACATGCTTTTCCAGTTCAACAAGCACACGTGAAAGTTTAATCGCTTCAGGTCTAGTACCAATCACTACTAGCACCTTAAATTTATCTTTAATCACCATCTATGGGTATATTTTTAAACTGAGGTTTTTCAAAAAATCGACTTATTAAATAATAATATATATCAAGCAGAGCTAAGTACACTCTACCCAAAACAGCTGAGCCAAAGATTTTATAAAATGGGAATGTGCTCATATTTAGCCCGAGAATGGAAACAGGTTTTGGGTTGTAATTTATTTCACTTGAATAGGACTTAATATTCATAAAATAGTACCCATACTTCATTGCATTCACCTGCGACTTTGGTTGTAGATTATTGTCTGATATAAGAGGGATAATACTTGCCTTGTCTTCTGGTAAATAAGCAACATCTAAATAATAGTAAAGACTCCCGCCCAAAAGAATAACAGGTTTTTGAGCAAAGCATGCTTCAACTCCAACAGATGAACCAAACACGACAACTTTGTCAGACGCGTCAACAAGTGCGTATGTGCTAACAGTTGACTCTGCCTCAATTACAGTAACGTTTGAGTATATATATTGTAATTCAATAAGTCTTTTATGATAACCAAAATGCACGTTTCTCAGGTTTGGATGCACCCTTATGTACGTGTGATAATTGAACTCAGATAATTGATTAAGAATAAAATGGATGCCCTCTTCTTGAGACTCAAATAAGTTAAGATAGTCCCACTCATTTCCTAGAGCTAAAAATTCATCTTCAGAAGAAAGAAAGATTGATATGTTATTCTTACTTTCATCAAAGTTTATCGGTAACTCCCCAAAAACTTGAGATTCTGTAAATATTTTTCCGTTATTAATTTTTTTAGAATATCTACGAGCTTCAAAATAATCTGTGCCTAATTTCGTTTTTTTGGTTATATCTGAATCTTCATTCCAAAACTTATTCATCCATTCTGTTCGATTCTGGATGTTATGAGGTAAGCAATTCTTAAATATAAGCTTGCGGTAGTCCTTTCCTAGATCGACTGGAATATTCTCAACAATTCGGATTTCCTTTTTGTGAGCTTTACAATAATCAAAAAATGGTCTCATATCTGCCCACCTACCATTAAAGATGTATGTAACATCATAATGTTTATTTGTAAATAGTACATCTATAGCTTCTCTCAAAAACACTTGTGAATACAACAGTTTATCAAAATAAGCTACAAAGTCTTTAGTAATCTTGGGTTCTCTATTTCTAGTATAGGATACATAAGAAGAAAGTGCCCCATATCCGATTTTACACTCCTTATAATTTATTTCCTTTATTTCATTTATATTCTTGTACTCAAATTTCAAAGAAATTAAGGCTTCATTCTGTTTAGATTTAGAAAAATAATCATTAAGGTATATTAAATTAACCTCTATATCCTTCATTACAATTTCGCTATTTCTCTTACACTCATTACACAAACTGCGATTACTTAATCTATTTGCGAAACAGTTTTTCAAAAAACCATCACAGATTAGAAAATCCACGGTATAACCTTTAGTAATGAGAATGTCAATTTCGTCAATCATAATACCTAGAAAAAGTCTTGACTTTCCCCAAGGATAGAAAATAAGGGCTCGCTTACTAGAAGACATCAAAATACTTTCTAAATTT
>JAMOMJ010000140.1 GCA_027067135.1 Cyclobacteriaceae bacterium | reverse complement strand
TTGTTTAACTCAAGCGATGATTTCAGAAAACTTGCAAGAACTCTACCAGCAATTTATGAACTATGTCCAGTTTACACAGGGGCAACTGTGCGCAGTGATACCAATAAGTTTTTATTAACCGACTTATTGCATTGGCAAAAAAATCTGCATGGCAATGCCATGATGAAGGAAAGGCTCTCTGACTTGGAATCACTGAGAGATGACAAACAGTATATATTTGACCTTGACACTCTTTCGGCTACCCTAAAGAGCAAAACCCTCGTTATAGCCGGAACAGGAGAGGACTCTCAATATCATTTTAATATTGATAACACTAATGACAATCATTTTACTTTTCCAGAACATAAATTAGATAGCTCCAAGGAACCAAATGGTGGTGGAGATGGTACTGTTCACCAAATAAGTGCCAGAGCCTTTGAAGATTCTGTTTGCACACTCACGGTTAAAAGTAATTGGTTTGAAACACGAATGGATAGTCGTGTTATATCATATAATTGGCACTCATTTATGCTAAACAATGGTAGGGTGCAAACAATTGTTAAAAGGTTTTTAAAAGGGCCTCAAGGAGATAACTGGTTTGATACTATTGGTAGGGGGGTTGAAAAAGTTGGAAAGGGATAAAGCTGAACATTAAAATTAAATGGGGAATAGAAGTAAAATCGTCTATTCGTATCCAATTTTTAAGATGACTTGAAATAAATTTAAGCTATGGATGAAAATAAAACTGGATTGTCAGCGTACAATAAAATATGGTCCGTTGTTGGTCTTTTTGTACTATACAACTCTGTAAATATGTATTTACATATTCAAGGTTCAGAAGTAGCTTTCCCTTTTCCTGACTTTTCTAAAGCAGCACGTGATACAGTTTCAATTTATTCCATGATGATCTATATCCCTTCGTACTATGCATTAATGAAAGTTACTAGTTATTATTTAAAGATGGATGGAATAAAAGAGCAAAGATGGTTCAAACGCTTCCCAATAGCTTTTAATCTGTCAATTAAACTAGAAGAGAAATTGGGAATCAATTATCAAAGATTTTTCATTTTTGCCTTTCTAATTTTGCCTGCTTGTCTTCAGGTTCATAGTTTAAAAGAGTACTTCTCTACATACGCATACACGCGTGATTCCAAGATTGGCAAAGTGGAAGCTATTGCAACAAATTTTTGGGAACATCTTACAAATTGGCAACCAAACCCTTTAGCTAATGATTATATATTTGGCGACCCCAAATGTATACCAGTAACATACTTTCCAGTATTTGAATCTTGGTTTTTTCTCATATGCGAAACCTTATTATTTTATATGTTGATTCGCAATCTAATTTTAGTTTTCAAGAAAAATTAAATATCCAGCATGCTAATCTTAGTTATTTGCTTTCAGCCAGAATTTTAATAATATGCTCAAAATCAGACCAATCTCGAATTGAATAATTTCCTTCTAATTTAAATCCTATTTGGCCTCGAATGTTCTGAAACCGAGCATTTTTTAATTTCAAGCCTGAGTCAACTATATTATTAGGTAATTTAATTGACACGAGCTGAAATGACTGAAGCATATCTTCAAGTTTCAATCTAGTGATAGTGCTAAATTTTGAATACCTAATTTTATCATTGATAGCACTAATTTTTATTTCACTATCGTAATTTGTTATTACTATAGGAATTGAAATAGTACCTGTATCTTGAGCAAGCTTAGTTTCAATTAATCCGCATAACCAAACTTTGATACGAACAGTAGCTTTTAACATTAACTCTGGATAGTTAGGATTTATTGATGTATCTAAGAAATCAAATGTTAGCTCACATTTATCTTCAATTGATGAATCTAAAATTTTTCTTATATCATTTGTGACTTCTGTTAAAATGCCTGAAAACTCAATTTTAACTTTTAGCCCTTCTTCATCCCCTGTAATGTTAAATGAATAGACATAAGGAATAGTATAATTTTCACCGTTGCTATTTAATTCTAATTCACCTGCAATATCAGGTGTTTTGATTTGAGCACTCAATTGAACCACACTGCAAATAAAAATTGAAGTAATCGTAAATAATTTCATTTGAAAATTAGATTTAAGAGTAATTAAAGATGAAGTTCTTTAACTCCATCTTTAGTTTTTTTTAGTTTACGACCTAACCAAGATGCCCAATTTCTCTAATAATTGTGGTTGGCTTTCCAATGCGATTTCTGCAATGGCTTTTAGCTCGATGCAGTAGTCGGCTAGTTCGTCTAGCTTTTCGTTGCGCAGGCGTGTGGCTTCTTGTGCTTGCCCTTTTTCTTGGGTTACGGAGTGTTTTTAAGTCTGTTAGGGCTTTAGACTCTTCCTTAATACGGTTGGCTGTTACTTTAAATTTAGCTAGTGTGGTTAGAAACGTGCTATCGTTAAGTAAACGGTTGTAAAAATCAACTCCATTATCTATCCATTCTTCTATGGCATATACTTTGCCATATTGGAGACCTAAGCGGTTTTGTAAATCTACATCGTTGCGAGAAAGCACCTTTACCAATTTACGAGTACGCCTGTAATTGCTTTCGGCTTCATCCTTTTCTACGTAAAACGCATCGTAGGCTAAGTTTTGATCTTGGTATTCTTTCTTTTGCTTATCTACCGATTGCATAGCTTGGTTATATAATGCTTCTCCTTTATCTAGGTAAGCATTATTAACCCCTAACTCATTGAGTAGGGGAGCGATTTGTGTATCTCTACTATTGAATATTAGTAAACGATACGACTCTAGTTTGTTTGATAATTTTTCTGACGCCATAATATTAATATTTAGTTATTAAATTATACATATACTATTTAATATACATATTATAGAAATTATAATTCATAATCAAGTATTTACTAAATAATTTGAAGTATGCTCTTGGGAACACAAAGTATGGGCTCGGGAGATGTAAGTACGCACTAGGGAGTAGCAAGTATGGGTTTAGGAAGTGAAAGTATCCTTTTGGGAAGCTCAAGTAAGCATTTGGGGAATGATAGTGCTTATTTGGGTATGTAAAGTATAGTATGGAACTAGCAAAGTATGGGCTTAGGAGAATGGAGTGCGGAGTTGGATTGCTAAATCATCCATTTATTATGAGAAGAATGCCTTTAGGAAGGCAGAAATAACATTTGATAGTTTGGATAATAGAAAACACTCTAATAATTAAACAATTCATTAAATTAATTATAAATAAGTGAAATAATAATAGTTACGCAGTGTACTTGTTCCTATCTTTAAGAGGACTTAAATAACTAAGA
>JAMOMJ010000139.1 GCA_027067135.1 Cyclobacteriaceae bacterium | reverse complement strand
TTGGTTTTAGCCATTGTTCTGCTTCTTCTACATTAATTCCTTTCCGTTTGGCATAAGCTTGTACTTGGTCTTTGCCGATTTTGCCCACTCCAAAATATCTGGCATCAGGGTGTGCAAAATAAAATCCACTTACCGAAGCGGCTGGGTACATCGCAAAGCTTTCTGTTAACTCAATACCTGTATTTTTCTCTACTTCCAATACATCAAATAAGGTTCGCTTTTCGGTGTGGTCAGGGCAGGCAGGATAGCCCGGTGCAGGTCGAATACCTTGATAGGACTCATTTATTAATGAATCATTATCTAATTGTTCATCCGAAGCATATCCCCAAAGCTCTTTTCGAACTTTTTCGTGCATTAGTTCTGCAAATGCCTCAGCCAACCGATCAGCCAAAGCCTTTACCATAATTATATGGTAATCATCGTGGTCTTTTTCAAACTTTGCAATTAATTTTTCAATTCCCAAGCCCGTGGTTACTGCAAATCCACCGATAAAACCTCCATTTTGTGCAGAAGCAGGAGCTACATAATCAGCCAGACTATGATTAAACCTTCCTTCTCCCTTTTTATTTTGCTGCCGCAAGAAATGGAATGTAGCTTGTTGGTTTTGCTTGGTTTCATCACTAAATACTCCAATCGTTTCATCCTTACTTTCAGCAGGATAAATACCTATAACAGCCTTAGCTGTCAAGTTATTTTCTAAAATAATATCATCAAGCAATATATTAGCCTCCTTAAATAATTTAGTCGCCTCCTCACCAACCACTTCGTCTTTCAATATTTTGGGGTACTTTCCTTTCAGCATCCACGTGTTAAAGAATGGTGACCAATCAATAAAGTTTTTTATTTCTTTTAAAGAGTAATTTTCGAATACTTTGGTGCCAATAAAATTAGGTGTTAGCCTCTCCTGGTTACTCCAATCAAGAATTTGTTTATTAGCAATGGCTTCTTCAATGGGAGGGAGCACTTTTACTTCTCGTTTGGCTAAATAGTTTTCTCGAAGTGTTTTGTATTCCTCCTTAATTGAAGTGAAGAACGTGTCGTTTTTTAGCAACTCACCAGCCACAGGCACACTACGTGAAGCATCATGCACATGGAGCACAGGGCCACTGTATTCAGGATCTACCTTAACAGCAGTGTGGATACGGCTAGTTGTAGCACCTCCAATCAAAAGAGGAATTTTAAAACCCTCACGTTCCATTTCCTTAGCTACATACACCATTTCATCCAAAGAGGGTGTAATTAATCCACTTAGTCCAATAATATCAACATCTTGTTCTTTGGCTGCTTGCAGAATTTTATCAGCAGGCACCATTACTCCTAAATCAACAATTTCGTAATTATTACACGCTAGAACCACTCCCACAATATTTTTCCCAATATCATGTACATCGCCTTTAACTGTGGCCAAGAGTATTTTTGATTGTGACCTAGCTCCTTTTTGCTTTGCTGCTTCAAGGTATGGTAATAAATAAGACACAGCTTTTTTCATCACACGAGCACTTTTTACCACCTGTGGTAAAAACATTTTTCCTGAGCCAAAAAGGTCGCCCACTGTGTTCATTCCATCCATTAACGGCCCTTCAATTACCTCTAAAGGCTGTTCAAAATTCTTACGAGCTTCTTCCGTATCATTATCAATATGCTCTACAATCCCTTTTACTAAAGCATGACTTAACCTATCTTCCACCTTTTCTTCCCGCCAAGAGTCATCTACCACTTTTTGCTTTGCAGAACCTTTAACAGTTTGAGCAAAATCTAATAATCGTTCAGTTGCATTGTCCCTTCTATTTAAAAGTACATCTTCTACATGCTTCAATAAATCTTTAGGGATTTCATCATACACCTCTAGCATTCCAGGATTTACAATGCCCATATCCATCCCATTTTTTATGGCATGGTATAAAAAGGCAGAGTGCATCGCTTCTCGCACTGCATTATTCCCGCGAAATGAGAACGATACATTACTCACTCCCCCACTAATTTTTGCTCCAGGCAAATTATCTTTTATCCATTTAGTTGCATTGAAAAAGTCAACCGCATTATTCTGATGCTCCTCCATTCCTGTAGCCACAGGAAAAATGTTTGGGTCGAATATGATGTCTTGAGGTGGAAATTTCACTACATCAACTAGAATTCGATAAGCACGTTCGCAAATTTCAATTCTTCGATCGTAATTATCTGCTTGTCCATCTTCGTCAAAGGCCATTACGATTACCGCAGCACCATATCTCTTAATTTGAGTGGCTTGATAAATAAATTCTTCTTCTCCCGATTTTAAACTAATGGAGTTAACAACTCCTTTCCCTTGTACACATTTCAACCCTGCTTCAATGATTTCCCATTTGGAAGAATCAATCATTATCGGAACACGAGAGATATCCGGTTCAGAAGCTATTAGATTAAGAAAAAGCACCATGGCTTCTTTGCCATCGATAAGGCCTTCATCCATATTTACATCTATGATCTGAGCGCCATTCTCCACTTGCTCACGAGCAACAGAAAGTGCTTCTTCAAATTGCTCTTCTTTAATAAGGCGTAAGAATTTTTTAGAGCCCGTTACATTGGTTCGCTCACCAACATTTACAAAATTGGATTCGGGGGTTATAACCAAAGGCTCAAGACCGCTGAGAACAAGAGGTGTATTTTTATTAAAACTCATACTTATTAATTGCTAAAAGCTACTTGTTCGTGTGATCTAGGAATATGTTTGGCTGCTAAATCAGCAATCACGCGAATATGATCGGGCGTAGTACCACAACAGCCACCTACAATATTTAGAATCCCATCATTTAAAAAGTCTTCGATTTGTGCGCCCATTAGTTCCGGGGTTTCATCGTACTCACCAAACTCATTGGGCAAGCCTGCATTTGGGTGAGCACTTACCATAAAAGGGGCTTTTTTGTCCAATATTTGCAAGTATTGTCTCATTTCTTTGGCTCCTAAGGCACAATTAAGCCCGATACTTAGTAAAGGCATATGCGATACTGAAGTTAAAAAGGCCTCTGTGGTTTGGCCAGAAAGTGTTCTTCCACTGGCATCTGTAATAGTTCCAGAAACCATAATCGGAATCTCTTTACCTAATTCATCAAATATTTCTTGAATTCCGAATAAAGCAGCCTTGGCATTCAATGTATCAAAAACTGTTTCTACTAATAATAAATCAGCCCCTCCTTCAATTAAGCCTTTGGCTTGTTCTTTATAGGCCTCTTTTAACTCATCGAATGTGATTGCCCTAAATCCAGGACGGTTAACATCGGGAGACAAAGAA
>JAMOMJ010000138.1 GCA_027067135.1 Cyclobacteriaceae bacterium | reverse complement strand
TTTGTTTAAAAAGGAGCCCACAAGGGACTCCACTACGTGAAGATATTACAATTAAGCCGTAATATCTTCTCCACAAGGAGTGCGAAGAATGAAGAAAATCCGTAGGTTGGCGTTGAGCTTGCGAAACCCAACAGCATTGTTAAATCAAACACCGAAATGTTGGGCTCCGCCCTGTACCAGCCTACCTGAAAGCATAAAAACTATTCATAGACCTTAGAGGTATATGCATAACTAAAAATAGTGGGAATGTAACCCACATTGGCTATTTTTTCCTATAAAAATTAATCTGTAGAACAATAACATTAAATTATAAAACATTTGTCACCTAAATCTAAATTATGACGTATTAAATTAATACAGAACATAATTTAGGAACTTAAAATGAAACTAATTTCAATATTTTTTTTGTTGATCTCTCTATCTACGGTATCGGCACAGAATCAAGAATACCAAACTTTGTACAACAAATATAAACATATATTTACTAACAAATCCCCAACACAAGGTGCTATTACATTCGCGTCCGTTGGAGATGACCCAGTTAATTGTGATTTTGATACTATCCAAGCGGCTATTAATAGTGGCGTAGCAGAAGTTCGGATCCAACAATTCTTAACTTACACTGAAAATTTAACTATTCAAAATAAAAGTATTAAATTAATCGGCGGATATGATAATTGCCTTGAAGCAAATAACGGTGTTGGCCAAACTGGTTTATCTGCAACTATTGATGGCAGTAATATTGCTCCTGTGATTAATATTAACAATGATAATGCAGTTTACGATGTTACCATTGAAAATTTATGGATGCAAAATGGTAACAGTACCATAAACTTCTTTGGTGGCGGTCTTGAAGCCAAAGGAATGTTGACTACTCTTAATATAAATAACATAAGAGCTTTTAATAATACTGGAAGTGGGATTAACGTTGAAGACATTGATAGTTTAATTATTAAAGATTCCCTTATTAGTAACAATAGCGCCACTATTGGTGGCGGTATTGCTTGTTCTGCCACCTCTGTAACAGTCTACGGCACCACAGTAATTGTCAGTAATTCAGCTTCTATAGCTGGTGGTGGTATCTATGCCTATAATCAATGTGATTTTACCTATTTTTCTGGGCAACCACACCCGGCAAATGCCATTGCAGGAATAACTGGAAATACAACAGATGGTCAAGGAGGTGGAATCTATGCTTACGATGGTTCGACTATCAATTTATATGGGTTTGAAATAGATTTTGGCAATGGCAATGTTTTGGGCGATTCATCAGCTCCAGTACAAATTTTTAGCAATATTGCAGACTCTGATGGTGGAGGGTTGTTTATCTCAGACCCAACTACTCAAGCAAATTTATCAGGCATTCATTTCAGGTTTAATCGAACACCAACAGGTAATGGTGGTGGCATTGCTGTTTTCAATCAAGCAACTTTGGGAATCACCAGATATAATGTACCCTGTTGGGATGATATCCAATGTAATTTATTCTACTTTAATCGCTCAAGTACAGGTGCTACCGGCGGTGGAGGAATTTATGCAGGTACAAATACAGCTATTAGTGTAGGTAATGCTTATTTTGAAAAAAACACAGCAAGTTTTGGTACCGCACTATTAATTACAGATAGTGCTCAAGCCACGATAGAGGGTTCGATTTTTACCGACAACAATGCCAATATTGGTCGTGCAGGCAATTATGTTATTGATTTAGAATCATTTTCACAATTAACCCTTGGCTTTAATACATTTGTAGATAACCTTGCAACAACAACAATTATTAACGTGAATAGTTCGACTATGATTAATAAAGGCAATCTTTTTTATGAATACGAGCTTGACCCTGTCATTATACGAACAGCATCTACTTTAACTAATGATTGCATCGTGTCCAGAAGCACAACGAATATAGTCGGCACAAATATTACACAAACTGTTTTTGACCCATTTGTGGATAGAAGTGTTCAAAATTTCCATCTTGATGAAATATCTGGAGGCGTTGCAATGGACCAATGCGACACTTCTCTCTACAGTCCTAGTTTAAAGGACATGGATCATGAACCAAGAGGCATTGATTTACCACTAATGAATACAGATGGTCCATATGATGTCGGAGCTGATGAATTTTTTGTGGAAGAATTGTTTTCAGATGGATTTGAATAGCTGTAAGAGAGTGGTAACTACTTAGCCCGAATATTTCATAGGATAAGCCAAAAATATTGATATATGGGCTTTTAGCTAAAAACCGAGTCAAAGAAATATTTACACACTCGATTCAACCAACCTTACGTTTATGCTAAAGAAGAAGCTTTTATAAATTTAAAAACCAGAATGATAACCTCTTAAATTTTATAAATCGATAGAGCAAGCCTCTTTGACAGGTATTGCAGGGCAAGTATACCAAAAGTAAACATTCTAAAAATCAAGCTATACGCCTAACCGATATTAAGTACTCTATGGTTGATATGCGTGAGAGTACCGTGTTGAGGTGCTCAAAATCACTAACTCTAATAGTTAAATCCAAGTGGTTCGTTCCGTGGTCTTTGTTTGGTTTGGCTGTTAGTGCTTCGATGTTTGCTTTTAAGTTTGCCAAGACTCCTGATAAATCTTTGATAAAACTTTTGCGATCATAAGATGTGATTTCAATATCAACAGGAAAGCTTTTACTAGTTTGATTGCTCCACCTAACTGCAATAATACGCTCAGGTTGTTCGTTCATCATGTTGATAAAATTATCGCAGGTCATGCGATGGACACTTACTCCACGGGTGCGTGTGATGAACCCCCCAATGCTATCGCCCAATACGGGGTTGCAGCAACTGGCCGTTGTTGCCATGACATTGGCAAGCCCTTCAATTTTGAACGGGCTATTGCTTTTTATGTCTTCTTGAATTGTTGGCTTGGTTAGTTTGAAGTCTTCAGGTTTTTTTGGGCGAATTTGTTGTTCTGCTAAGCGTAAAATCTGATTAACAGAAATATCACCTGTAGCTATGCGTGCATATAATTTATCTACATCGTGCAAATTGTAGCGTTTTAAAAACTGTTTTAAATCAATAGTCTCTAATGCGAATTTTTTTAATTCTTTATCTAGTGTTTCTTTGCCAACAATAATATTTTGGTCAAAATCATTTTCCCTAAACCAATGACGAACCTTGGCTTTTGCTTTGGCTGATTTTAAATAACCCGACTGCTCACTAAGCCAATCACGGCTTGGTTTGGCTATTTTGGCTGTCATGATTTCGACTCTATCGCCAGTTTCTAATAACGTAATAAGCGGC
>JAMOMJ010000137.1 GCA_027067135.1 Cyclobacteriaceae bacterium | reverse complement strand
GAGCTTTTGTTAGGCGAGATTCACCATCGCGTTAAAAACAATTTACAAACTATTAATAGCCTACTAGGTATTCAGCAACGAAGACTAAAAGATAAGCAAGCTGTTGAAGCAATTGAGGATAGCAAAAATAGAATACTAGCTATGGGCTTAATTCACAGTCACTTATACCAAAGCGACTCCTTTGCGCAAATTGATTTTAGTACTTACGTTAAAGAATTAATAAATACTTTAGTGAAAGCAACGGCCATCAATAAGATAGAGGTTGTTTTGTCTATACCAGCAATTCAGATAAATCCAGATAATGCCATATTTTTAGGGTTGATTATTAATGAGTTTGCCATCAACAGCATAAAACATGCCTTTAAAAAAGTAAAGGTTCCTATAATCCAAGTTTCGATTTTTGAAGAGCAAAACACTATAATTATACGTTTTAAAGACAATGGAATGTCTAAAAGACTAAGTTTTGAAAAATCTAACGCCTTTGGATGGAAAATGATTAGGATGATGTGTGAACAACTAAATGCAACACCTATTGTAAACCAAGAAAATGGAGTTGCTATAGATATTTATATAAGCAAAAAAATAATTACCATTGGGAGAATTTAACATGCTTAAACACTTTTATTTTTTAGCCTTAGTTTTATCGTTCCCAATAAACGCTACTGCCTTATCGTTCAATTCCCAAATCCCCAAAAAAGATAGTTTGCAAGTAATGTACTTATTGGATACCGCTTATTCTGTTAAAGAAATAGATTATAAAAAAGCCGTTTCTCTCAGCTTAAAAGCACTTGATAGAGCTCAAGGGCTTAATTCTCCCTATTTAAAGCAAGCTACCTTATATACAGCCGCCATGTTAAATTGGTATAATGGAGAGCACAAATTAGGGCTTAAAAGATGCCAAGAAAGTATTAAGTATTCTGCACAACTTAAAGATACCTTTGGCCTTGCAAACAACTCAGCAATGATGGGCCTTATCAACCTTTACACATCAGATTATGATTCTTCATTATATTATTTTAATAACGCATTAACCTATTACACAGCCATAAAGGATACTACTCAAATTTTAAAATCTCGAGGTTTTATGGGATTAGTATATGATCAGCAAGCTGACTTTGTAAAAGCCAAAGAAAACCTACTGGCTACTGTTGTGTTAAAACGACAGCATAATACATATAACTGGAGTGTGCTAAGGCTCTCGGATCAAGTTGGAGTAAGCTCAAAATACTATGAAGAGTCGCTGAAAAATGCGAAAGAAAATGTAGAAAAATTATTGAAGGAAAGTCCAGTATCTATGAATTTGCGAAATGCCTATCATAATGAAGGTATGGCTTATTTAAAACTAGGCTTTGCAGATAGTGCGTTGGTTGCTTTTAAATACTCTGCTAACACATCTATTGCATTAGGTGCCGATGTTTTTTGGGTAGATTACGCTGAAGCTTATGCTAAATTAGGTTTACTTGATTCCGCCATTTGGTGTAACATAAATGCCATTTCTGAAGCTACTATTAATGGCACCCAAATAGGCTTAGCTAATGCCTATGAAGTTTTAGCAGATGCCTATACAGCTAAAGCAGATTATAAAAATGCTTTGAGTAGCTATCAAAAAGCATTGTTTATGCAATCAAAAATGAATCATAAAAATTCAAGAGCGAATATTCTAAGGTATATAGCGGGAGTATTTTTAAAAGAACATCATTACCAAAAGGCCTTAGTTTATACCGATTCTTCTGAAGCTTTAGCAAGAAAAATTGGTGCTAGACATGCGATTGCCCGGGCTCTTAAAACCAAATTTTTAATCTTAAGTGATAAAGGAGACTATAAGCAGGCTCTTGAGGTTAAACTACTCTATGATATTCTAATAGATAGCCTGCAAAAAGGGAAGGTTCAACTTGATTTGGCTAAACTTGATTTATATAATGAAGTGGAATTGAACAAACTAGAAATAAGCGATTTAAACAAGCAAAAAAAATTAGCTGAAGCAAAAGCAAAAAATAAAAATCTGGTAATCATTTTAATTGTTATCGTAGCAATTTTTATCGTTTTGCTCCTTGTTCTTAACTTTTATAGAACACAAAAGTTGCTTTCATTAAACAAAAAACTCAATGCCCAACAACAACTTATTGGAACACAAAACCAAGAACTTTCCAAAAGCAATAAAGAAAAGGAGCTTTTGTTAGGCGAAATTCATCATAGGGTAAAGAATAATTTACAAACCATTACTAGTTTGCTTAGCATTCAGCAACGAAAACTAAAAGACTCAGACTCGATTAAAGTGTTAGAGGATAGCAAAAACCGAGTAATGGCGATGGGGCTCATCCATCAACATTTATATCAGAATACTTCGTTTGCCGAAATCAATTTTAAAAATTACACAAAGGAGCTTATTCAAGTATTAATTAGTACAAATGCTTATTGTGCCATCGATGTTAAATGTAGAATACCTTTGTTAAAAATTGATTTAGATAATGCTATATTTTTTGGTTTAATCATAAATGAATTAGCTATCAATAGTATAAAGCATGCTTACAAAGGAGTACTTAAACCTTTGCTAGAAGTTTCTATTTTTGAAGAAAATAATAAAACCGCTCTTTTAGTAAAAGATAATGGCAACAAAGAACATATCGATTTTGATAAATCAAATTCTTTTGGTTGGAAAATGGTAAATAATATTTGTGACAAGTTGGAAGGGCAACTATTTGCCGACATAACAAGTGGGCTTTCTGTTAAAATACTATTCAATAAAAGTATTATAGCCATAAAATCGACTACTGATTAGTGCCTGTCCATAAAGTCTGCTATCTTCGTTACGCTCATTTAAAAAATGCTCATTTCCGAAAGGGAACTCCCTGCCTTGCCGCTAGGCAGGCGCTTTTTAAAATTTCACAAGCCTTGATATCGAACTTTCTGAATCAGACACGGACTTTATAGACGAACTTTAATTGAGGTTGTTTTTTGACATCATTTGAATGATAGTAATTGTATATTAACCCTGAATTTTAAAATCATAAAAATGTAATATCAAGGACACTGCGAACTAAATCACACACCAATTAGTATTCTCTTAACTAACTTTGCTTCCAAATAACAATTTATATGGAAGATGCACTGTTTTACGACCGATTACAATTCGGTTTTACCATAACATTTCACTACCTCTTTCCTCAGCTAACTATGGGTTTATCCATTTTGTTAGTCATTTTTAAAGGGTTATATCTTAAAACAGGATTAGAAAAATATAATAAGGCGGCCAAGTTTTGGGCAAAAATATTTGCTGTAAATTTTGTAATGGGTGTAGTAACTGGTATTCCAATGGAGTTCCAATTTGGAACCAATTGGGCTCGGTTTTCAGAACTTACAGGTAACATCATTGGTCAAACCTTGGCCATGGAAGGCATGTACTCCTTCTTTTTAGAATCTACTTTTTTAGGCTTATTCCTTTTTGGTGAAAAGAGACTTGGGAACAAACTTCACTTTGTGGCAGGTTTACTTGTAATGATAGGAACCCAATTAAGTGGCCTGTTCATCATAGCCACTCATTCTTGGATGCAGTTTCCGGTAGGCCACGAAATACTTGAAAGTGGGAAGTTTATTCTAACCGATTTTGGTGCACTATTTACCAACCCTTGGTTATGGCCTTCTTACTTACACAACCAAGTGGCCTCATTAGTAACAGCCTCTTTTGTAGTTGGAGGAATTGGAGCTTTTTATGCATTGTCAGAAAAGTATAAAGAGCAAGCAAGCCTATATTTAAAAACGGCCGTTATATCGGGTCTTATATCAAGTCTATTATTAGCTTTCCCATTAGGAGATTGGCTGGCTAAGCTAGTAGCCGAACATCAGCCAGTAACATTTGCAGCTATGGAAGGCCATTTTTATACCGAAGAATCGGTTGAGCTTACCATGATTGGCCAGCCCAATATGAAAGAGAAGCGGCTTGATAACAAAATAAGCGTTCCAGGAGTATTAAGCTTTCTAACCTATAATCGTTGGGATGCAGAGATAAAAGGGCTCACAGAATTTGACGAATCTTTATGGCCAACCAATGTGCCTGCCCTGTATTATGCTTATCATATTATGGTTGGCTTGGGGACTATCTTTATTGGGCTAATGGGGCTATCTGCATTATTACTTTGGAGGAAGAAATTAGAAAAATCTAAGCTCATATTATGGGCATTAATGCTAGCTATACCATTTCCTTATATAGCCAATACTGCCGGATGGTACACCTCCGAAATGGGCCGTCAGCCTTGGTTGGTATATGGCTTATTACGTACGCAGGAAGGAATTTCGCAAGTGGTTTCTTCTGGCAATGCCTTGTTTACGCTCCTTGGTTTTATAGGATTATATATTATGCTTGGCTTGCTCTTTCTTTTATTAGTAGGCAAAATTATTAATCAGGGTCCGGAACCAAAAACAATAAACAACTAGCTATATGGAAATACTTTGGTTAATCATCTTAGCTTTTATGCTCACTATGTACATCGTACTAGATGGGCTTGATTTTGGAGCAGGCATTATCTTTCTATTTGTTGCAAAAAAAGAAAAGGATAAAGAAGCTATCATTAAATCCATTGGCCCTTTTTGGGATGGGAATGAAGTATGGCTAATTGCCGGTGGAGGCCTAATGTTCGCTGTGTTTCCAACCCTTTATGCTTCTGCTTTTAGCGGCCTTTATTTGCCCCTTACATTGGTTTTATGGATGCTGATTTTTAGAGGAATTGGACTTGAACTTCGTCACTTGGTAGATAATCATTTATGGCGCCAAGTTTGGGGTGCTGCGTTTGGTATGGGAAGCTTAATGCTCGCATTGCTATTTGGTATTGCCCTAGGCAATATTGTACGAGGCGTTAATTTAGGTGGTGTTGAAAATGGTATTTTAAAATACGATCCTGCTTATTTTTTTACGCCACTTTGGAGTAACGATTTTTCTCCGCTCAATGCTCACCCTGGTGTAATTGATTGGTTTACCATTATTTTGGGTGTTATAGCCATCATAACATTAACCATTCACGGAGCCAATTGGATTATTTTAAAAACTGAATCTAGCTTTAATCAAACACTTCGTAAGGTATCGTATATGCTCAGCTTAGCATTAATTTTTATGATGGTAATATCGTTTATAGCTTGGCTAAAAGTAAAGCCCAATGCGTTTGATAATTTCATAGAACATCCTGTATTTTGGCTAGCACCAGTAGCTGTACTAATAGGTTTGATTGGCATGGTTCGGGTAAAGAGCTATGCAAAGGACATTACTGGATTTCTGTTTTCCTCCCTGTTCATTATCGGTAGTTTTGTATCCACTTTGCTTGCTTTATTCCCAGTATTTATCCCGAGTACTAACGATATAGTACCTGCTTTAGATATTTATAATACCAGCACCACCGATTATGGAATGAGTGTAGCGATTGGCTGGTGGATTCCTGCTTTTATTTTGGTAGGAGGTTATTTTTATAATTTGCACCGAACATTTAAAGGCAAGCTAGATGATGTGGAATATCATTGATTTGCACACAAGTTTGCGACACACAAGTTTGCGACACACACATTTGTTACATATATTTGTTATATGGAACTACCTTTTGAGTATGGAGAACTTGTAAAACAAGCGCAATTCATCAATCGCAAAGAAGAAAGAAAACGTTTGGCTCAAAACCTAAAAGGGGGCTTAAACACTACGCTAATTTCTCCCAGAAGATGGGGGAAGTCATCATTAGTTAACCAAGTGGCTCTTGATGTAGAATCGAGAAAAACTCGTTTCTGTTTTATCGATTTATATCAAATAGAAAGTGAGGCGGAATTTTACCAAGCTCTTTCACGGGAAGTAATAAAGGTTACGGCTACAAAAATGGAAGAGTGGGTAAAATTGGCTAGGCTTTTCTTAGGCAAACTACGTCCTAATTTCTCCTTTGGTGTAGATCCATTAAATGATTTTGAGATTTCGTTAGACTATGGCCAACTTGAAGTTGCTTTTCAAGAAGTACTTGACCTTCCTGAGAAAATAGCCAAGGAAAAGAATATAAGAATGGTTATATGTGTAGATGAATTTCAAAATCTAGCAAAATTTAATAACCCTTTGCTATTTCAGCAAAGGTTGCGTTCATCGTGGCAACATCATAAAAATGTGAGTTATTGTTTATATGGAAGCAAAAAACATATGATGATGGATATTTTTCAGAACAAACAAATGCCCTTTTACAAATTTGGAGACATTATGTTTTTGGAAAAAATTAATACAGCGCACTGGACTTCATTTATATGTAAACAATTTGAGATAACTAAAAAGAAAATAGAGGTACAGCTAGCAGAGGAAATAGTATCAACAGTAAAAAATCAATCGTATTACGTACAACAATTAGCTCATTTAGTTTGGGTAAGAACTCCGAAAAATGCTACTAGAGATGTGTTTCTGCAAGGAGTTAGTGATTTGTTAAAGCAGAACAATATGTTCTTTAGTAGAGAAATGGAACTCCTTTCTCCAACTCAAATAAGATTTTTAAAGGCACTCTCAAATGGAGTTGAAAATTTTCATAGAAAAGAAATACTAAAGGAGTATAATTTGGGCTCATCCAGCAACGTTACACGTATAAAAGGGGCTCTTGAAAAAAAGGAAATTATTGATACCTTGGTTCCTAAAATTGAATTTTTAGATCCAGTTTTTGAGCTTTGGTTTACAACTAAGTACCTAAATAAATAATGAAGAAACTCCTTTTTAAAATTATTAGTTTTCTTGTTTTAGCCAGTGTCATTGGCCCTATTGTGTTCTTTTTTATGGTGCTCAAAGGATTCTTCGGGCCACTACCAACCCAAGATGAGTTGCAAAATATTCATCACTTAGAAGCGAGTATTGTACTGGATGTCAAAGGGAATCAACTAGGTAAATTTTATGTGCAAGACCGCTCTGCCATTGCCTATTCAGAAATAAGCCCGAAGCTAATCAATGGGTTAATAGCTACCGAAGATCAGCGTTTTTTTGAGCATCAAGGCATTGACCTCAGAAGTTTAGGCCGTGTGGTTGTTAAATCTATTTTGCTTCAAAAAGGATCTTCAGGTGGAGGAAGTACGATTACACAACAATTAGTTAAAAACTTATTTCCACGTAAAAACTATAAAGCATTTTACTATCCAATTAATAAAATACGGGAGCTAATAACAGCCTATAAATTAGAACAGATTTACACCAAACAAGAGATTTTGGAACTCTATCTAAATACGGTTTCGTTTGGCGAAGATGTGTATGGTGTTGAGTCTGCTTCTAAGCGGTATTTTAATGTTTCGGCTAAAGACCTAAACCCGCAACAAGCAGCTATTTTGGTTGGCATGCTTAAAGCCACAACCTCTTATAATCCTGTTCGGCATCCTGAAGCTTCTCTTAAACGTAGAAATCTCGTGTTAGTTCAAATGGCTAAACAAGAAATGCTAACACAAACGGCATGTGATTCTCTGCAAGAGTTACCTTTAGAAACGGATTACCAAAAACCAAGAGGTAAACTGGCGCCTTATTTTTTGGCTACCATCCGCAAAAAGGTTAAATCATTTTTAGAAGGTTATAACTCAGAACATGAAACAGATTTGTCTCTTCGAAAAAGCGGCATCAAAATTTACACCACCTTAGATGCTAACATGCAGAAATATGCAGAGCAAGCCATGCATGCCCATATGGAAAAGTTGCAAGCACTTTTTGATAAGCACTGGAATGGAGCACTTTGGGATCAAAACCAAAAGCTTTTAATTAAAGAGCTCAAAAAAATAGCCAACGGAAGAAGTGATGCTGAACTAAGAAAAGCTACCAAAATGACTGTGTTTGATTGGCCTAATTCTGAGGTTAAAACAATGAGCCCTTTGGATTCCCTCAAGCACCATTTGGCACAATTACAAGCTGGATTTTTAGCAATGCAGCCCAGCAATGGAGCTATTAAAGCGTGGGTTGGAGGCATTGATTATACCTATTATCCGTACGACCATGTGGCCGAATCAGCCAAACGGCAAGTGGGCTCTACTTTTAAGCCCATCGTATATGCTACAGCTTTAGAAAATAAGGTATCACCTTGCACCTATTTTAAAGCAGAACAGCAAGCCTTTGAAGTAAAAGAGGGTGAGTGGAAAGCCGCCAATGACCATGGCAATTACGATGGCAAATACTCTATGGAAGGAGCCTTAGAAGAATCGGTGAATACGGTGGCCGTTAACTTATTAAATAAAGTGGGCATTTCAACAACCATCGAACAAGCTAAAAAAATGGGCATTCGCTCTACCATGCCTGAGGTACCCTCATTGGCGTTGGGGGTTGCCAGTATTTCAATTCAGGAAATGGTAGCTGCTTATTGCACCTTTGTAAATGGTGGTTATCAAGTTCGGCCTCATGCTATTTTGCGCATTGAAGATAAAGACGGCAATGTGTTATACGAGTATAAAGAAGTAACTCGTGCAAGAGCTTTAAGTGCCAAAACTGCTGCTCAAATGACCAAATTATTAGAGGGTGTGGTAGATGATGGCACAGGAAAATCAATTAGAACGAGGTATAAGCTAACCAATCCAATGGGAGGCAAAACAGGTACTACACAAGGCAATGCCGATGGCTGGTTTATGGCCATTACACCTCATTTAGTCTCTGGCACTTGGGTGGGAGGTATTTACCCAGCAATTCGGTTTAGAGATACAAGTCTTGGGCAGGGTGCCACTATGGCTTTACCCATTTGGGCTGGTTTTTACCAACAACTAAATGCTGATAAAGCCTTTAATTATTACACAAAACCCGGCTTTAAATCAATGCCTCAAAGTTGGGCAGATGAGCTAGATTGCGATCCTTTTAAAGAAGAGTTTAACTTACGAAAATGGCTCTTTCCAAATCGTAAAAACAAGGATAAGAAAGACTCCAAAGAAGAAAAGAGTAAGGAAAATAAAGAGGGCGTGTTAAAGAAGATTGGCAAGTGGTTTAAGAAAGATTAGCCAACTTCTTTATTTAAAATTATATCCTAACAACCCTTACTTCTGATTTTCCATATTCTTGGGAAACCTTTTTCATCAGATTAATCTATTAAATGTCATATCTTTATAGATTAACATATTTTATCAAAATAATTTACCTTGTATGAATATTTCTAATGAAGCAAAGTTTTACTTGAATGAAACTCGGAAATGGACATTCTTCCTTTCTATATTGGGTTTTGTACTATTAGGCTTTATGATGATTGCCGCCTTTTCGATGGGGCCCATCATGAACCAGGTAACAGGAGAAGATGCTCCTTTTTCTAGCTTAGCAATTGGGATTCCATATCTTTTTATTGGAGCTATTTACTTCTTTCCCATCTATTATCTGTATAAGTTTTCAACTAATATGAAACAAGCCGTGTTAGAAGAAAACGAGATTAGTGTTAATGAGGCCTTTAAAAACTTAAAGTCACATTATAAATTTATGAGCATAATGACAATAATTATGTTAGTATTATACTTAATAATTGGTGTTGGTGTTGTGCTATTTGGTTCTTTATTATTTTAAAAAAATATAAGAACTGTAAAAGTTCTACCGTTGCTTATTGTTGGCTTTTCATTATAACCGCTAAAAAATGAAATGGATTAAATTATTGATGTTGCTACTGATACAATGTGCAATTTGTAACACAATAAAAGGGCAAGGCTGTAGCGATGCAGGCTTTTGCACCATGGGTGCCATGAAACCCGACCAAGCCTTTAATAAAAAGGTAGAACTTAAATTACGCTCTATTGAACTAAGCTACTACCAAGGCCAAACAACGCTAACGCCTGTTGTTACAGTTATTAATTTAGACGCTGGCTTTAGCATCACCAAAAACTTATCCGGACAAATAAAGTTGCCTTATTATTCAGTAAAAGGAAATTTTGATAATACTTCTGCGCTGGGAGATATTTCGTTGAGCTTAACTCAACGGCTGGTAGATACAGAAACCTTCGATTTAAGTGCTACAGTTGGCACAAAAATCCCAACCAATAGTTCTGATATTAGATCGAGCGGACAAAAGGTGCCAGGCACAGAAGGTCTGGTTTTGCCAATGTACTATCAAACAAGTTTGGGCAGTGTTGATTTTGTAGCAGGTGCTTCTCTTATTTCTTCAAAATGGTTAATTGCCACAGGTGTTCAAATGGCACTTACTGCCAATAATAATACCTGGCAAGCCGATGAATGGGTAGGTATTTACCCCAGCGAGGAATATATAAGGGAATATGATGATGCCAATATGTTGAAAAGAGGAACCGACATTATGTTACGTGTTGAACGTAATTTCAGGTTTGCCAAATACAGTTTTAACCTAGGTTTATTGCCTATTTTTAGAATATCCAAAGACAAAACAATAGATAGAAGTACTGGGGAATATCAGAAATTAGAGGGTTCTACAGGAATGGCACTAACTGCATTAGGAGGAGCCACCTATAACTTTAATATTAATAATACAGTTAAGTTTACCTATGGACAAAAAATAACTGTAAGAGATGTTAACCCAGACGGATTAACGAGAGACAATGTATTAATAGTAGCTTATTTATTTAGATTTTAGAAATATGCACAAAATGAAATCTATTATAATCGCATTACTAACCATTGGATTTACATCTACTTTAATGGCTCAATCTGTACTTGAAAAAGCACAAGCAGCACTTGACAAAAGTGATGAAAACAAGGCAATGTTCTTATTAGAAAAATATGAAGAGACAAATAATACAAGTTATTTGAATCTTATGGGGCTAATATGGCTTAAAAAAGGAAATGGCGAAAAGGCTCTTAACTACTTTGAAAAAGCAAAAGATATTATTGAATTAAAAGATGATAAGGATGTAAAAACACTTGGAAAAACCTATAGTAATATTGCCTTGGCACTGTGGTCCTTGGGTAAGAGTTCTCAAGCCTTACAGTACCACTTGGTAGCTCTTCAAAATAGAGAATTGTTAAATGAACCTCTTGAAGTTGCTGCTTCCTTAAATGATATAGGGTTAGTCTATACCTCTTCTCAACCCGACCTAGCTATTGAGTATTATGAAAAAGCAAAGGAAATATATGAGGAAGCCAAACTTCAGGATAAAATAGCAACATCTTATGTTAATATTGGTTTGGCTTATAAATTTAAAGAAGAGTATAACGAAGCCCTCACTAATTTAAATAAGGCACTTGATATTAGAATTGAGCTATATGGCAGAAATTCAACGTCCGTAGCTTTTGTGTATTCAAGCTTGGCCTCTGTGTTTTTTAAAACCGAAGATTATCGTTTTTGTATTGACTATGCGAATAAAGCCCTAGCCATTTATAAAAAAAATTACGGGCATAAGCACCCCGAAATAGCCACCACTTATAATTTACTGGGAAGTGCTTATTTTGAAGAAGCAAAAAGACTGGGAGGGAAGGAAAAATTTGGGTTTGCTATAAACAGTTACCAAAAAGCTATACTAGCTAATTTAAGTAACTTTAACCCGTTAGTGCTCTATAAAATTCCTCCCACCGAAGGATATCTCAATGTTGATATTTACCTGGTTTCAATTTTACAAAAAGCGTTGGTGTATGAAGCCTATCATGTTCAGCACTCACTTAAAATTATTGATTTGGAACAAGCCTATAAATTGCTGATTTTAGCGGATAATATTATTGATAAAATCAGGCAGTTTAGAACCAATGAAGCTGATAAAATAGCCTTGGGCAATATAGCATCGGAAGTGTATGAAGCAGCCATAAGGGTAAGTTTGCAAATGGCTGAGGTCAGATGGAAGAAAAAACCGTATAGAGAAAAAGCTTTTTATTTTGCAGATAAAAGCAAATCTGCTGTACTACTTGAAGCCATTGCAGATGCGAACGCTCAGAGTTTTGCGGGCATACCAGATGAATTATTAGCTAAAGAAAAAGAGATCAAGGGCGAAATAGCCTATTTCGAGCAAAAATTAGCGAAAACAACGGATGCAAATGATAGAAAACCGTTTGTAGCTGAGTTGTTGAAATGGAATCAAACCTATGATACATTTAAGCAAAATTTGGAAACAGGTTATCCAGATTATTTCGCTCTGAAGTATAACATTGAAACACCAACGTTGCAAGACCTTCAATCTACCTTAAAAGAAGGAACCTCAGTAATCAGCTATTTTATTGGCTATAAGTCTAAGCGATTATATGTATTTTTTATTACAAAAACCGGGCTTAAGATACAGGATGTTGCTCTTAAAGAAGATTTTGATAAAAACATTATTGGCTATCGTAATGCCATGTATTATAAAATTGAGAAAACGGCTAAAGAAGTTGGGTTTAAATTATATAACCAACTTGTATTAAACAAAATACCAAAGGGGATCACCAGGTTAATTATTATTCCTGCAGGCCGAATTTCAACCATTCCGTTAGAAGCCTTAATTACAAATGAAGAAAATTCTGATTCGTACTTAATTCAAAATTATGAAGTATCGTATTTATATGCGGCAAGCTTAACGAACGGCAAATCAGTAGCAAAGAACAACGGAGCTGTTTCTCTTTTTGCCCCTGTGGACTTTAGTGGTTTAGGCATGAGCTACTTGCCGGGCACAAAGCAAGAAGTTGAAGAAATTAGTGAGTTATTCGAACTAAATAATACAAAAACCAAATTATTTGTTGAGGCTAATGCTTCCAAATTAGCAGTTGAATCAGATCAGGTGGCTAAAAGTAATATCATACATTTTGCTACCCATGGCATTGTGGATGAAGTGCATCCTGAGCGATCTCAAATTTGCCTTACCACGCAAGATGGTTCTGAGGGCAGCTTGTTTACAGGTGATATTTATAACCTCAAGTTTGAAGCAGATTTAGTAGTGCTCTCCGCTTGTGAAACGGGTTTAGGCAAACTTTCTAAAGGAGAGGGTATTATTGGCTTAACCCGAGCTATTATTTACTCGGGAGCCAATAATATGGTGGTTTCTCTTTGGAGTGTTTCAGATAGTTCAACAAGCCAGCTTATGATTGATTTTTACAGCAATGTGCTTAATGGCCAAGAGTATTCAAAAGCATTGGCTAATGCCAAACGCAAAATGATTGGGGAGAATAAGTATGCACAACCTTATTACTGGGCTCCTTTTGTACTTATAGGAAATTAATTGGCTTTAACCTAGATTTCTAGGATTTTTCAAATAGATTAACTACCATTATAGAGGCTTAGATACGTAATTATCTGCCTATTTTTTTAATTAATATCTACACATGAAAAAGATTTTTGCTGTCCTCGGAATTTTACTGGTTTTATTTATAGTTGTATTACTATTCAATACATTTACTTTCAACTCAAAACAGGTGTCGTCAACTTCTGTTGAAACCTTTAAAATGAGTGATTCTGCTATTGAGCATATACAGCAGGCAATCCGTATTAAAACCATTTCGAATGAAAATAAAGACGAGTTTGAAGGAGGGCCTTTTTTAGACTTTCATAAATTTTTAGCTGCTACTTACCCTTTGGCAGATTCGCTTCTAACCCCTGAAGTAATTAATAAGTACTCCTTGCTTTATACTTGGCAAGGCAGCGACCCAAAGGCAGCTTCTATGGTGCTAATGGCTCACATAGATGTAGTGCCTATTGATGAACCTACCAAAAATGATTGGAAGGCCGCTCCTTTTTCCGGAGATATTCTGGAAGACGCAATTTGGGGCAGAGGCTCTATGGATGATAAGGGGAATTTGATTGCCATTATGGAGTCGGTTGAACAATTATTGAAAGAGGGCTTTCAGCCAAAACGTACTATTTATTTAGCTTTTGGGCATGATGAAGAAGTAGGAGGCTCTCAAGGAGCTGCTCATCTTGCAAAAGCATTAAAAGGCCGCGGAGTTCATGCTGAGTTTGTGTTAGATGAAGGAGGATTCGTATTAAACGGCATGATTCCAGGAATTGATGACCCTGTTGCGTTAATTGCCACGGCTGAAAAAGGATTTTTAACCCTTGAATTAACGGTTACAACAAATGGAGGACACTCTTCCATGCCTACACGAGAAAATGCCATTGGTACCTTGGCTACAGCTATTCACGAGTTGGAAAATCAGCAATTCGACTATAAGCCAATTCAAGCTTCTGATGAACTCATCGAGTTTATTGGACCCGAATTGCCATTTATGTCTAAAATGGTATTTGCCAATAAATGGATTTTTGGAAGTCTTATTTTGAAAGGCTTAAACAACCATACCACTATTGCGCCTACCATAATAAATGCGGGTGTTAAAGACAATGTACTACCTACAAAAGCAGTGGCAAAAGTGAATTTTAGAATTTTACCCGGTGAAACACCAGAAAGTGTAAAAGAACATGTAATTAAAGCCATTAATAATGAACGCGTAAAAGTAGAAATTGTAGTGGCTATGCACCCATCCGAAGCCTCTAGCTCAGATACGAAAGTGTTTAAAACAATGATGAAAACCATTGCACAGGTAATGCCAGGAGCCGTGGTGGCACCAGGGCTAACTCCAGGTGGTACCGATACCAAGCATTACACCGAGGTAGCTGATTATTTTTATCGTTTTTCTCCTATGAGCTTTTCTCCTGGGCAAGATGGCCCTCATTCTGTAAACGAGCACCTTAGGTTTGAAGATTATAGAAATACACTAGCTTTCTACTACCAGTTTATTAAAAATATAGAAAAATAATGTGGGTTAAGCTTTGGTAATCAGCTCTTCTCCTAACCAACCCATAGGCATGTAGGCTACTGCTAAATCTATAGCGATAAACCAAGAAGTGACACCATAAAGGCATTAGCAATGTCTCCAGCAAAGAAAAACACACACAAATACTCAGTGCATCATATTTTGTAAGTTGCTGTAAACTAAAGGGAACCTCTATTAATTGATTTTTAAGACTTGATCATTTTTGTTTTGAGTCAATTCAAATTTTTGTTTTGGTTTAACTTTCTTGATTCAAAGTGGTATTTATATAAACATC
>JAMOMJ010000136.1 GCA_027067135.1 Cyclobacteriaceae bacterium | reverse complement strand
GTCCAAGTTATAGGAGAAGCTTGCCTATTGCCATAGGCATCGAACATACGATCTACGGTAATGTCAATAATCTGTCCTTCCAGCACCGACCAATCACTGATTAGTGGCGTAATAATCATTTCATCTCCGTTAATTACGTGTTGTACTTCAAAGGAAAGGTATGGTCTTGACAGTTTAATTTTAGGTGCATCGGTTGTATAGGTTACGGAACCAGCGCTTAGTACAGCATTAGAAGGCAGTACGGTTTCGTTGGCAGCTAAATGATAATACTTAGGCCCATTTGAGGTTACAGGGTCTGGTTCGTTCATTCGAGCATACAACATAAGCCCAATAGAATTAAAATCTACTTCATTAAATCTATCACGGTCAATTTGTTCGGTGGCTCTTGCCATATTCCATAATCGCACTTCATCAATTTTGCCCGTAAATACCTCATCCACGGTTTCATTATTAGCACTGCTAACAAAGCCTCTGGCACCAATCCAATACTTATTGCTAGATAACCCACCGATGTTTACCACTGGGTTTGATGATTCAAGAGAAGCATTTATATAGGTTTTTAAAGAACCAGTTCTGCGCAATATGATTGCAACATGATGCCAAGTATTATCAGCCAGATTGGTGGTAGATAAGTTATATTGAAGCCCTTCGCTATTGAGTTGGAGTATTCCATTTTCGAGGCTTACCGCCCATTTGTTCATAGAGCCATTGGATTGAACCTGATCCTCTCCATTTCCTCTACCATTAGAGAATATAGTGGCTTTTTGGAGATTGTCCGTTTTAACCCAGAATGATAGGGTTATGTCCATCAAATTCGTGAGTTGAACAAAACTAACATCATCTAACACCTGGTATTGCCCACTAGCAAACTCATAAGCCGTTCCTTTGGGTTTAATATCCCAATCGGCTGTTAAAGCAGCATGATTATAACGTGCCAAATCTCGTACAAATTCACCCTCCCCTTCATTCATTGGCCAATAGCCAATTAAATCTCGTTCAGAACCTGTGAGCTCATTAAACTGAGCTGCATACGCTTCTGAAAGGTTGAGTGATTTAGACCATAATCGAAGGTCGTGTAAGTTGCCAATAAATGTATTTCCACCAATTATAAGTGAGTTTGTGTTGTTATTGGCAGCACCTGCCACCTCATTTAATACTCCTAACTCCTGATCATCTTGATAGATTTTCATTTGTTTACTAGTAGCATTATAAGTTAATGTGTAATGGTGGAATGCTTGATCGCTTGCAATTGTCTCTGCTAGTAATTCGCCTCCAAAAGTCCACTCCATTATGCCATTATTGAGCACTACATTTATGCCATTTGTTTGGTTAAAAAGAACCCCAGAGCCAGTGGTTTGGTTTTGTAACCAAAATTCCATGGAGAAATCGCCTGTGATAATAGCAGGTTTTTCAATTTCTATGGTATTATCAACTCCTTCAAAATGAACAGAAACGTTATGATTAATCTCTTGTTGATTCGTTTCTCCTTTAATTTCAATTTTACTTATTGCAGAACTATATATAACATCTTCGCTAAACTGTGTGCGTAAATCCTCGCCTGGCCCTAATATCCCATTGGTAGGCGATGGGGTTCCAAATTGTACAGGCACGTTCAAATCTACTGTGCCAGTAATAACGTCAGAAACAAACTGGGTTCCATTATCGCATTGCGAAATAGCTCTTAATTCATAACTGCCATCTGATAAGCCAAGCGCACCAATATCCCAGGAAAAATTACTCTGGCTTGCATTTATTACTGTGCCATTGTCTTCACCTTCAATAATGGCAGCATCTAATAATGATTGGCTGTTATAGAAAGAGCGTAGGCGTGTCCAAGAAGATGAAGTTGATTTTCGATACTCTAACCTAAAATCTTCGAAACTTGCAAATGTTTGGTCGTACCCAAACATGCTAATATTTATCGGGTTGGTAGAATTATCTGCATTATAAGCATCTCCCGCATTAAACACCCAGTTATTTAAAGGGTTATCTATTTCTACTGCTGTACAAGAAGGCCTGAATACAGCTGATATGGATACTTTGTCAAAAATATTCTCGCATAAAGAGCTCAGTTTTATTTCTATATCCTTGTATTCATATACATCTGAAATAGATTTTTCAAGCGTTAGTGCAAACTCCACTTTTTGACCATAAGGTACAAAAACAACTGTGCCATTTGACGCAATATTGATAAGCGCATTATTAGGGTTCGTTGTGTTTATTACAGAAAGCATAAATCGAGCATCCGATTCAACAGAACTATTATTTTCTAGTATCAATTTAAACTCTGCTGCCCTTGCTTCTGGCACATCGGTAACACTAGCTACTTCTACACTTATTCCAGGAATTTCAATTTTTTGGGTTGCATAGCTAAGTTGCTCCCCTCCAGAATAAATACTTTTACCTGAATTTAAGTCAGCTTTATATTGGCTATCATTATAGAAGAGTGTAGTATCTACCCCTTCATACGGGCAAGATGTTCTACCACCAATAACGCTAAATATGGGGCCGTTTCCATCAAAAGCGTTTACCACATCAACACTTAAAAAGTTGTTTTTATCACCGTCTTTAAGCGTATAACTAATATTAGTAGTATTAGATTCTTCCTCAGACAAGGCAACATTCATGGAGGTATTTAGCGAATTACTAGTATGTCTTAAAAGCCCTGTTTCATTAATTTTAAAACCAAAAGTTGTTTCAAGAGATAAATCTATATCGAATTTAATTTTTTTAGTGTTTGTTTCAGCAATCGTTATTTCACTTGAATTTGTAAACTGACCAACTCCTGCATCAAAAGAAATATTTCTAACAAACTCGTCTTCGAGAAAATCTAATTTGGTTTGCAGTATTTTTCCTTTTTTATTTAAAAAAATTAACGCATCTGTAACAGATTGAACTCCAACAGGAATTATATTCTTTGCAAGAAGCGCACCTGCCCCAGAATACAATGTACCCAAGCTAGCAATGGCAGCTATGTAACCATTTACTGACTGTATTTCCTTTTCTAAGTTTTCTTTAATTTTATTCTTGTAATTATCACGATCGTGGAGAGCTAAGTATTTTGTTTGCTCATTGTCTTGAATTACTTTTTTCCATAAACGCACTTGCTCAACATATTGAGCTCTTTTTAGAACACCAGGAGTACTTTCAGATATTGCTCCCAAGTCAATTGCTTCAATAATACCTTCTAACTCTGGGATTAAGGTTGTGAGAATGTGGTTTTGAGAATACACAAAAAAGGTTGAGGATGGTTCTTCAGAAAAATAAAACCCTTTTT
>JAMOMJ010000135.1 GCA_027067135.1 Cyclobacteriaceae bacterium | reverse complement strand
AAATCTGGGCAAACCCTAGTTATGGTCTACCTGAAACTCCAGGAATTTTTACTAAAGTTCGATTTAATGATGTGGATTTCTTTTTGTTGGACGATAGATACCATCGCAGTAATGAAAACCTACCAGATGGCCCTGATAAAGTTATGTATGGAAAGGAACAGATTTTATGGTTGAAAAATCAACTTGTGGCATCTCGTCAACCATTTAAATTTATCGTTGGTGGCAACCAAATGCTTAATGATTACCATAAATGGGAAGGCTGGGACAAGTACCGCTATGAACGCGATGCTTTCTTGAAGTGGCTGGATGAGACTAAAATCGATGGTGTCGTCTTTTTAAGTGGCGATAAGCACCATACTGAAATGCTTGAAATTCCTCGTAAAGATGCTTATCCGCTATATGAGCTAACCTGCTCACCTTTTACCGCAGGAACACATGAAAAATGGTTAGATGATGAACGCAAAAAACCAACCCTAATTCAAGATACTCTTGTTGGCGTTAAAAACTTCTGCAAACTAAATTTTTCAGGCAAACGCAAGGAACGTATTATGACGATTGAGTCGTATGATGTGGATGGCAAAAAATTATGGTCAAAGGCTTTAAATCAGGATGATTTAAGCTATCCAAAGGATGGTTAGTAAAGCAGAAAACCTCAAAAGTAACGAGCTAACTAGCGTTCGTTACTTAAATTTGTTTCGACTACTACTTAGCTTTTTTTTCTTTTCTATTATTTTTAAAGAGGTTCGCAGCTTAGTCGGCATTTCCTATACTCTTGATATTGCTCGTTTTATTGCAAGCTTGTATCTTACTACATCTATTTTGATTTGGATTGTTTCGTTATTTGTCAAAAAAAGAACCTTGTTTATCGGTTTGTTTGCACTAATTTTAGACTTGCCCTTTATTTTGTCATTGACACTTTTGTTTAATGGTTTAGAAAATGGCTGGGTTCTACTTCCTGTTATCACTATTGGTTCTTTTTCTATACTTAATCACAAATCCTTTTCAATTTTTGCCATGCCGTTGTTGGCAACATCTTTATTACTGATACTGCCTTATTTTTTAGACTTGAATTTTGATCATATCCACATATCTTCAATTTTTCTCTATGCTTTGATTTATTTTGGTATTGCTTTGGTCGGTATTCGTCAATCGCAAGCTTACAATTTGTCGTTATTATTGACACAAATGCAAAAAAAGAAAGTGACCAATCTTGCAAAAATTAACGAACTAATTATTGACCAAATAAACTCTGGAGTTGTTGTTTTTGATAGTAGCTATGACATTCTTCATATCAATAGCAACGCACAGAAAATTATTCGCTCACAAGCCAATAAAAAACTCCCCATGGCCTTGATAAAGTCAATAATTGCCACTCCTGAACACAAAAAAGAATTTAAGACAACGCTGTTTGGTGAAGATATTTTGATTAATGTAGCGACTTTAGAACAGGGGGAGACCCACACTCGTCTTTTGATTATTGACCAACAATCGCAACTAAAAAAGAAGTCGCAACAAATTGAACTGGCTAATCTTGGTCAACTCTCAGCAACCATAGCTCACGAAATAAGAAACCCGTTGGCTGCTATTTATTCTGCTTCAGAATTGCTTAAGGAGTCAGAAAAAATCAATGACGAAGACCGCGAACTAACCGATATAATCATTCACCAAGTCAAGCGTTCTAATCGAATTATTGAAGATGTTCTGCTCATGTCAAAAAATCATGTTGCAAATAAGCAAGACATTAATCTTATTGAAAAAATTACATTATTCAAAAAAAATTATTGCCTGCAAAACAATAAAGAAGCCAGCCAACTGATGCTAGACTTAAGAGTGGACTCAGCATTTGTAACCTTCGACACCTCGCATCTTTCCCAACTACTATGGAACCTAACTAAAAATGCATTTAAACACGGTGTAAATAACCATGTTATTATAAAAGTGTTAAAAAAGGAGGGTGACACTATTGTTGACTTCCTAAATAAAGGAGAGGAATTTGACAGTATAGTTGAGGAAAATTTATTTACACCATTTTTTACCACCCATACTCAAGGAACAGGTCTTGGCTTGTTTATATGTCGTGAAATGTGCAAATCAAATAATGCCAAACTAGAATACCTAAGGCAAGAACCTTTTCATGTATTTAGACTGCATTTATAAATTGGGTAACTTGCTCATACCCACCATGAATAGTGAAGTATTAATAGGCATGGGTTCTTGGGCTAGATCAGCTTGTCTTTAAGCGTGTAGCTTGCGAGATAAAATTGAAGTGAATAGTTGGTTCCTTAAGGCTTAAAATACCATATATTGTCATCCTCGCGAATGCGGGGATCCAGTATTTAGAGCTCGATAACTGGTTTCCCAATGATTTTTAATTATTATCGAGTTTTACTGGACTCCCATTTTCATGGGAATGACAGAGTTTTAAATTAATAAATTAGTAACTACTCACACCCACCGTCATTGCCGCGAAGGCGGTAATCTCATAAATATTAGTGTTAAGGGTGGTAATTAATGATACAAATTACCCTATAGATTC
>JAMOMJ010000134.1 GCA_027067135.1 Cyclobacteriaceae bacterium | reverse complement strand
TACACAAACACCGCTTTCACATACTTTTAGCCATAAAAAAAGGCGATCACTTTCGTGATCGCCTTAAATATGGTGGGCCTGGAAGGACTCGAACCTTCGACCAATAGATTATGAGTCTCCAATTAAATCAGTATGTTACTGATAATTAAACGTAATCTACATTAATTTAGTTTAGATAATAGTAGTTAATAATCAGTAGTTTAGCGTAATTTAGCTAAATCTGTAAAAACTGAGCATTGTACCTTCAGTGTACCTTTTTTATAGGCGTAAAATCTGCTTATTGCTCTAGTGAGGTCTATATAGAAATTAGACCAAACTACCTTGGCTTGAATCCACTTCTTGCTCATTCAATTTACTATAAATGGATTCTGATACAACTCTACACCTTTCAGGGTCCCAAAACTTATGACCAGATACATTGTAAGGACGATAGAGAGCTTCGTTAACTTGTAAAGATAGATAGCCTTTTTCTAAAGCTTTCTCTATTTCATTATTTTTTTGCTGCATTTGATTGCTATATTTTTTAGCAGCTAAATGATCTCCATCCAAAGCAGTTAATATTGGCCTATTAACAACAACCTTAACATCTGCTGATTGAACCATTGCATGCAAAAGAGGCTTAATTCTATCATCTTCTATTGAAATTGAAGTAGGGACAGTATCTATATTAAATATTGTATGCGTACTAATAACTGTTAAATATCGGCGTCTTAATGCACTATACAACAAAGGCCAGAAATGATCATAACCAGCTATTTTTGGAAACTGGATAGTAATATTATGTAAACCATCAATAACTACTGAATCGTAAGACCTACCTTCTAATTCCGCCTGATCTAACTTTGAAATTATTTTACTATATAAATCTTCTGGTGAGAGATACCCTGGATACAAACATTCAACATCTACATGAGTTTCAAACACTACTTTCCCATCATCACCTTTGGGCAGATATTCTTCATAATCTTTTTTTAAATTATTAGTTACAGTTTTCCCCAAGGTTTCGTAATACTCTTTTGGATATAAAAATGAAATTACCAAAGTAGTACTAGTTTTCTGTATTAATTTAATATTTTCAACATCCTTTTTTAGTAATGGAGTCAATGCCATCAATATTGCTAAGCCTGCCTTACCTCCACTGCCCTCCCCATATATTAAAACATGAGACCCCTTATGAATTGGATCAGCATATTTTTTAACAGTAATTAATTTTTTAGCTTTAGTCCTATCACACCATACAAAATTCAATGAATTATTCACTATATGCTTATCAGGTAGCTTAAAGGCAAAATGAGACTTCAAATCCATTTGAGAAGGAATCTGCGGAACAACTTTTAAACCATAAGTTCCGGAGAGGTGAAAAACATGTGTCCCCCCTCTTGCAACCTGCTGTCTAGATTTATGCAATGATATAAGCCGTTGAGGTTTAACACCTATTTTATTAGAGTACTTATAATTTAACTCCAAAGAAACATCAATTAAATGATCTAATTTAATTGCATCATCCCAAGTTGACGATACAGTTAAAAAAACTATTAAATTTAGATCTCTACAATCTTGGACAAATTCAGCAAGTGAATAAGTATTATTGTTATCTGCCATTTCAGAAAAAAACTGATGAATACCATCCAATACAACGATGTTCGGAGGCTTAGGAAGATTAACCCCTTCATTACTTTCTTCAGTATCTATTACATTTTTAACCAAGCTTTCTAAAAAGCCTTTTAAGGTCGTAGCTTTATTTTTTTGCAAACTCGCGTAATTAAACCATGAATGATTTTCATCATCATTTCTACTCTGATGAAAATCCAAACGCCTTACATCTTCTGAAATTAAAGCTTCTAATCTATGATTAATAGACTCTTCTTCTTCTTCATTTGAGATAAATAAAGTTTCTACTCCAAGAGGAGCAAGACTTGCAGCTATACCTAGACAAAAGCTAGTTTTACCTACACCAGGCGCACCATGAATCCCAACAACAAGATTATTTTCTGAATTAGTCTTTAAACCACCCAAAAAAATTGTATCCATTCCTCTAACAGGAATAGGATTCCCCCAAATCAAGTTACTTATTTTTGATGCATCTGGAAATGAAACAACTGTAGGGTTCACCCTAAGCTCTGATGATTTATCTTTTGCTCTTTGGGTTACCAATATATCTAGAGGGTTTTTATTTTGACAATATTTTATTTTTGCTTTTTGTATTTCATCAGGCGTCCCTTTAAAACGTAAGTTTATAAAGCCCATAAGCAACAAAAGCTGAAATACAAAAATTTGAGGGCTATTTCCTAAAGGAAGAGAAAAATTATCTCTTCCAGCATCATAAGTATTTATAATATCCAACACAGTTTTCACATCAGATAACTTTACTGGCAATATATTTTTGTCTGCTTCCGATATCAAATTATCAGGTAAAACCTTCAAACCTGAAAATAAATAATTTTTTAAAGTCACTAAAGCGTAACCATGACTTTCTGGTAAATTAGGCACTGTAAGAAGCCTGTAGGCTATAAAAAGTGGAGAAGGAAGGATTGCAATTGAAGATGATGATGTTTGTGATTCATCATATATATTCACTAGTACGCTTGCCAGCCTAGAATACTTCGTATTAGGTTTTAGCGAATTTTTTGAATAGATTCCTTCATAAATTGGTTCAATACTTGAGTTCTTATGGCCTACCAAATGCCGATTAACCCCTCTAGAACCAAACCATTTACAATTCTTTAATGCATTAATAAATTGTAGGTTAATATACTCCTCTTTCGATTGGCAACTCGCCTCTTTTAAAAGTGATTTTTTCTCACCATTAGTAGAAGTTAAATACTCAAGAGAACCAAAAATAGCATCAAGAAACTTTGGCAACAATTGAGCATAAGGTGAATAAACTTCATGCATATTCACATACACTCTCTTCTATCTCTGGTTGCTTATACGTCTTTGGACTATTAATAAATGACAATATATTTCTTTGAAGATCTTTATCAGAGTTTCTCTTAATATTTTGAATTTTATCAAGCAATTTGGTTCTTAGCTCTATTAACTCAGAACTCAATAAATATTCCCCCCACAATTCAATGCGCTTTTGATAATAATCATCAGTGAAATCAATTTTAAAAGTATTCAGTAAGCCAATGATTTTCATGTTAAATTGATTATACTTATCGCTATACACTAAGATATCTACCCACGCTATAGGGTATTTTCTTTTCACTTCTGAATAGAATCCATTTTCAAAATAGTTTTTATCCTGAGTTTTGAGTACACCCATCGAGGCTAGACGAAGAATTAAGTATATTTTATCTTCCAGCTGGTAATATTTGTGTTTAATGATACCTTCAATAAATTCAACAGAGAAAGTGCTTCTATATTTTTTTAATTCACTATCTCCATAACAAGAAATAACTTGATCTAATGACAGTATGTATTCATTACTATCGATAGTTGATTTTGGCATCTCCCACAAAGACTTGATAGCATTAATAACCTCACTTGCTTCACCCTTCTCAACTAACTCCTTAACCTTCCTTATCAATACATCAAAATAAGGTACTTGATGATAGTCATCTTCAGAATTAAGCGAACATTCAAAAAGCTCTACCCAAGTAGTAGATTGCGTACTCTTTGATAGTCCTTTTACTTTCTCTAAAAATATATCTATATTCATATGTCCGCCTTTACTAGTCTTGAACAAACCTTATTCATACAAAAGCTACCAACCCCAAAAATATATTCTGGCACTCCCTGATGAGGATTTTCAGGTGATGTATACCCTCCAGGGTACCAATTCCCACTCCTATCTAAAGCATTACTACCACCATCGAAAATATTTGGCTTTAATATCTTTATATCACCATCAGCATTCCTAAATGAAATCCATATACTATCTTCATACATCCACTCATACTTCTTCTGAATTGCTAGTCGTGGAAATATCTTTCTAGCATGTGAATCATCTACAATTGGTAAGGTAATACTATTCTTAGAAGAATCCTCTGAAAAGCACCATTTGTAAATACTCCAACTAGTCTCTTGATAAAAAGCTAAATGAGCATTTATTATCATTTTTTGCTCATCAAAGTCTTTCATAAAGAATTCATCAATTTCTTGCTCAACTTCTCTACTATGCAGATCAGGGATACTATTTTCACTTGGCAAACTTTGCCTCTTGTAATAATTTACAAATGCCCTATGAGTCATACAATGACCATAGCATAAAGAAAAATCACCAGAAGTTTTTGATTTCATTTTATTACGATGACCAAAACTTTTAATTTTTTCCTTTAAATCTTCAATATTAGTTAATAATACGTTATCCCAGCTTTCTGCTTCCTTAAGGAACTTCTCTTTTAATAGTACAGGTAAATACTCATCTTCATCCAACATCTTACAAAAGTCAGGCAGTACATGCTTAAGATCGTCAGTAATCGGCATCAACTTTACCCCCTATCAGAGCAGATGCAAAGTGCTGTACAAAAACTGGAGGCACTGCATTACCAATCATCTGTGCTATTTTTTCTTTTGCAACATGGTTCATAAAATTATAACTTTCAGGGAAGCCTTGTAATAGCGCGGCTTCTCTCAATGTTATGGCTCTATTCTGTTCTGGGTGTAAAAATCTGCCCTTTGATGGATTCACACAACCACCAGTAATGGTTGGAGAAAGTGTATCCCACTTCATTCTGCCATATACATCTTTAAACCCACCCGGGTATCTTTTATGACAATCTAGCCAGAGATGGTATGGCATTTGATCCCTACTACCACCATCATGAGGAATACTCTTAATTCTTTCCATGATTAAAGAACTTCTTTTTTCAGATCTATCATGTAATGGATCTCCACTAATTCCTGGTATGTCTAAGTGGAAAATAGCATCGCGAACAGTCTTATGTGATTTAATCCTCTCTACTAAAATTGTTTTTTTAATTCGCGAACATATTAGTACGAGTCTTTTTCTTCTTTGAGGCACAGAGTAATCAGCAACATTCTCTATTCTTACTGTAAAATCATCAATAAAATAACCCAAACTTTTAAGCCTTGCTAAAACTTTTTTTATACGCTCATCTTTTATCAAAGGAGGCACATTTTCCAAAAGAACATGTTCGGGCATAAACTCCTCAACCCAATCAATAAAGTTAAATATTAAATCGTTTTTGTCATCCTTAAATGAAGTTGCTTTATTATTTGTTCTTAAAGTTGAGAAGCCTTGGCATGGAGGACAACCAGCAAGAAGTGTCAATTCACCTTTTTTTAACTCTAAGCTCTTACGGACTTTTTTAACTTCAATATTTCTAATATCGGAGCTTTCAATAAAAACTTCTGGATGGTTACATTCATAAACACGAGCAGTTTCCTTATCTATTTCAACCCCCATAAGTACACTATAGCCAGATTTTTTTAGCCCACATGTAAGCCCTCCCACACCTGAGAATAAATCAATAGCAGTAAATTTATTTACATCTTGACTAAACATTTAATGACTACAATGAATGATACTTATAAATTATTCTAACACTTAGGCCACTTGTATGGAATATTAACCAAAAACCAAATTAATTTAGAATATAAGCCTCAAACTCTGGGGGTAGTTTTTCGTATATTAACTCTCTTACTTGTTATATTTTAATTTTCCGAGTTGAAGTTTATCGCTACCTGCTGCAATGAAGGCTTGCCTAAACCCTACGTTTTTCAAATTACTTTTTTCACAAAGAGTTATTATTGCCTCTATATCACTTTTCTTGCACTTCATACCAAATACTATCTCCTGAATACTCCCGGGAAGATCAAAAGAACCATTGGAGCTTTCAACATACCTCCATTCCTTCTCATATTCCCAAGCTTTTGTTTTGGTAAATAAAAGTCTTTGAATCTGGCTATCTTTCAGTTCAATTCTCCCCTTGGGCCTAATTCCACTAGCATAAAAGGAAAGACCATTCATAAACCCCTTTGATAAGTCTATATCTATGAGTTTTTCCGCATATTCGACTTTTCTACAATACTCATCGTCTGCTAGCTTAGTCCCAGCAGAGTTAGAAAGCCCGATAGCAACACCTCATGATTACTACCATAATGAGACCATAACAACATATTCATAGGATCTTCCGATAAGCTAAAAACCCCAACATTTTCAATCATTTTTTTTAATGAGTCTACTTGATCAGTAGGTGAGCTAAATCCAGTAGCCCCTACTTTTTTTAAAAAATTATTTACTATTCGATATTTCTTATGAAAATCCTTCTCCCTTTTTACCTTGCCTATCAGAATTCTAACTTCACGAGGAGATTTACCAAAAAATTCACCTGTATCTTTAGCCATCACCATTTGCATGGCAAAACCTTGCATTTGATTAGTCATAACTTTTTTAGCATAAGCATTTTTTTCTGCTTTAGAAAATTTGGGGACTCTACATTCTAAAGGGTCATTTAGTGTTTTTGGCTTGGCTAGCCAAACACTCTTATCCTTGATAATAGAATCAGTAAATTCATTGATTCCACGGTATTTATAGAGCACTGGTATTCCCTTTATAATTTAAATATGTACTGGCTGACGATTAACTATCTTGTTGAACCTTTAAGAAACGATATTTTCACATATCAGATTTTCAGCATAGATACATACTGGTTCATATTAGTTATTAAAGTTGGGGATGAATCCATAATGTGTGAAATTGCCTCTTCTATAGGGAAATCACGAGTATCTTTTACATAAGTTCGACAATACTCTGTTAGAAGTATTAAGCCTGAGCTTTTTATTAACTCCAATATTTCTTCTACTTCATACACTCTTGGCTTCCTAGCCATACTTAATGTAAAACTATCAATTACAAATGAAGCAAAATTAGTATGGATTATCATCACAAGAATTGCTCCGTTCAGATCATCTTTTCTTGCTGCTAATATAATCCTATCAACATCAATACTCTCCAGGATTTTTAATATTTTTTCTTTTTCATAATATGTTGATGATGGCTTTACTCTAAAAAATTTAGTATCTAGCTCCACAAGATTTAGTAACTCCCTTGCTCTTTCATTGTTGCGAAAAGAGCCTTCTAATCTTTTTAAGACCTCCGAATTAAAAGAAATTCCTTTTGATGTGGACTCTTCTTTAAGCCGGTCTGACAAACTAGAGCTAATTCTTAATGACACAGTTGATGATTGTTTGTTCATAATAATAATATTGTAGTTTATTTGTAGTTGCATCATACTACAAACAAATACACTGTTACAACTATGAACTTACAGGACATTTAAAGGGTGAATAAAAATCACTTTAAACTCTGTATAATCTTTTCCTGAAGCAATTGACTTGCAGATGCAAACCGAAGAATAAACTCAGCAAGTTTCTCTTCATCAGCATATAAATATGTAACAGGAATTGATAGCGCTTTTGCAAGACGCTTTGAGGTTGCAAAATCAGGGACGTGCTTACCCCTCTCATACTGATTAATTCTAGGACTTGCAGAGAACTCATCAATACCCGCCAAAATACCCAGTTGTTTTTGGGATATTCCTTTTACTATCCGTGCAGATTTTAGCCTTCTTCCGATGGGGGAATTTTCTTTATCCTTAGAACTCACGTTAATGCCTCAATATTTGAGACTAAGAGAATCTTAGGTTTTTACTTGCCTAGATACTAAGGAATCCTTAGTATAGAGATCGAGGAGCTATACTATGGTTAAGAAACGTACATTCTTTTGTTTTATGAAAGTGGTATATGAGCTAGGGAAATTACTTTTTAAAGCTACTTGGAAAACAACTGTTTTTTTTGCTTTACTAATCTTTGATATGCTTGGTGAACACAAGGAAGAATCTTATAGTTCGGATGGATTTTCAAAAGATAGTGGCGGAAGCGGATATTCTGAAGCCGATTTATATTCAAATGATCTAGAGCATACATTTCATCCTTGGAATACTAATAATGAGGAAAACAATTGAGCTATAAAAAACCAAACAAATTTGAAATTGCTGCTGAACTTGATACAGAAGAAAAAAGAAGTACCTACCTCTCCATGCTTTATGCCGAAAAGCTAAATGATAGAGATATGATGGAAATTATAGATACTGTAAAGTTATCTACTGAAAACCACCTTAAAGAGCTTCTTCTTTCACCAGAATGGCAAAAAGGCTATGAATGCTGCCTATCGAGAACACAACATACACTAGATGGTGTGCTAGAGAATATTCTTCTAAATTCCAACTCAACACTCAATGCATCGGCAAAACTCTCTATTGGGCAAGACCTTATTTTACAACTAAGCGCACATTCTTTTGCTAACAAACAAACCTGTGAAAAACTATTAGAGGAGCTTAAAAGTATCGCTGACAGCTTTAATTCAGATTCTTTAAGCATGTATGACCCAGAGATAAACCCTCTTTTAGGTACTCTCATACCCAATAGCAGGGAAAAGCTTTACTACTGGACAGAGGAAAACCTAAAGCAAGAATCTTAAAAACTGGTATTATCATTTCCAACTGTCGGAAAAGCACATCAACGTATGATAGTAGCAATAATAAACAAACTAGAGGAACTGTAATGAGCTTAGACCCTGGATTAGAAATAATAATGAAGATTGTTATCGCTGCAATTCCTTTAGGAGTTTTGATTTATACTGTGATTTCTCTAAATAAGGGTAGCAAACCAAACGACGAACAATAGCTATTTCATCCCGCACCTATATAAGTTGCCGTTATATCCATCCTGCCTTTACCATGCCCCAACTCTTGATTTACTATAGCTGAAGCATTGTCCCATTGAGATTGCTCTGCAGCACTTAAATTTGTATAACTAGAGCCTCCAGCAATAGGGCAATCCAGCCCACTCAGCTGCTTAAATCGATCTTGCGCCCACTGATGGCGAAATGAATGCCCTTTAATATCCAACTCTTTACTATTAGATTGAACATAATTACGGTAAGTATCGAACTTCAAATCATGAGGAATCATCGAGTAATCTCCATGCTCTTTTTGAAACTCCCCTACCTCTATCAAAAGCATCTTCTGTCTATTATTTACGATTTCGATAGTACGAGGACGACCATTCTTACACCAGGTATCTTTGAGAAAAACCTTTCCCGCTTGTGCCGTTGCAAATTTATGACCAAATTTAAGAGCTTCTTTCTCTCTTAATCCAAATTCTGCTTTTAGCCTATTAATAAGCTGCATCCGTTCATTCATACTAGACAAATGTGAAGCATTAAGGCGAACGGCCTTATTATCATTACTGAATGAACGTTTTTGAAGCCCACAATCACGATTTGATGGCATTAAGTGTTCACGATTAACCTTAGTGGCTAACCAACGAATATCTTTTAGATTATTTTCGATAGTACGATGCGCCAAACCTCTAATTTTGAGATCATGCACATAGCGATGAATCTCTTTTTTACCAAGTTTATGCAAATCCCAATGAGTAGAATAACCTCTTTTTTCTTGCATATGCTTAATGAATTTCATCAAATTCTGGTGTCGAGTTTCACAAGTATTCTGACTCCCATCCTTATTGTATTTTAGTATCATTTTAAGCTGATAATCTGTGCGATGTGACATAAGCTACCTCAAAAAATTATAGTTCTCCCATTAGCATTTATAAAAAATGCACGGCATTAAATACTGTTTAATGTAATTAAATTGCCAAATATATTGAGCCGTAACTGAATATATTTTTTGCAATGATCCCTTAAAAAATCGTATCCATTTTCTTAAGGTCTGGACTAACTCTTTCGTTGTTTTGCGCTATTTTTTTCCTCCCACGCGATTAATAAAAAAAGCACAAGAGACCATAAATTCGGACTGCTGGCGCAGTGGTCGAATTAGTCTCTGTACCACTTATCAGCAGATAAATTTTTGTAAAGGGGCTTAGTACCGCGATTACTGCAGTAAATAAATTTTAATTCGTAAGAATTATTTGATGAGATAATTTTGCTCTTTCAAGCATATTTTGTAGCAATTTAGTGTCAGGTTAGAACCTTTTTCTCGCTTAAACACTTTGTAAGAAAACATCTGTTTTTAATGAACAGTAAAACATTGTATGTGTTTATTCTATCTTTAAAAAGGCACTTGCACAAGTTAGGCTATTCTAAAGCCTATATGCCATAACTGTTATCAGTGGTTTCGCACTCCGTCACTTTCATTTTTTATAAAATAGAAAGAGACGGAGCATAAGATGCCGTTCTTCCTGTAACCTCGCCGAAGGCAAAAGAAATAGTATTTTGAACGAGAGAGTAAAGCAGAATAGAACAACACGATTCAACTTGACTCCCTCGTTCAAAGCACTAAGAGTTAGCAAGGGTTTAATGAATTAAACCCAATGGATCATTACAGTTCATTAATTTATGAAAATTATAAGGCTTTAATCAATCTAACTTTAAAGAAAAAAATCCCAGTCTCTTAATGACGACGAACTATCACTTCCAGAATCACTACTGCTCTCCTTTGAGTCTGAACTTAAGCCTGATTTAGTTTCACTATCCATCCAGATAGGCATAGTAACTATCGCAAGATCAGCAGCACTGTCTTTATTATTTTCTCGTTTCTCTCTGGCTTCTCTGCACTGTTTCATTCTAACTTTCTCTTCAGGCCACTTAATCCAAAGAATTAGTAAGCCCAAAAAAATAAGAAAAAGGATCGGTGAAAACTGAACCCAAAAATCAGAATTATACTTATCCATTAACATCACCTTAAAAATGAAATTTTGTTTATTATACAGCACCTGCTCAACAAGCAGATTACCCCCCCTCCTTTTAAGGATAGCGCCTCCAATAAACATCTTTGGCGTCTTACACAAACCCTATTATTGTTAATAATATTTTTAAGTTAAACGCGCGCACGCACGCGCGAGTTACACTCTCAAAAGAACATCAATATCAATAGCTTAAACAAGTTTTAGTGGGTGATAGTACGATGGCACTTTCATACCTATGGTGGGTGATAGTACGATACAATCCACAGGGTTAGGTGGGTGATAGTACGATACTTTCACAAAAAGATGATAAGAGAAAAGTTTTGATGCCCACACCAGAAAAATTAAATATTGACCGTATATTAATGCCTTACAGAACATAAAGCAGAGAGTAGATTAAATCTTAAAATAGAGTGCCTTGAATTACATCTTTGATTAACTCATCATTTCCATTTCTACTATAAAACACTACTAAATCACGGTCATTGATAAAGTAAACTCTATAACCTGGCAAATGGTTACAGCTAATTATTTCTTTGATGTTTCTTCTAAATTCTTTTATCGTAGACTTTGAACCTGATTTTTTGTGCAACAGCTTAAGTCTAATTTTCCACTTTTTTTGATTTCCGCAGTGTTTTCTTGCAAGTTCATATATTCTACGCTCTAACCCTTTACGAAGACGAAAATAGTCTCGATCAAGCGTTAATATATCTTTCCCTTTTGCCGCACTGTAAAGCCAATCTGATAGTGTGATTTCAATAGCGGTCATCTTTTCATCGGATGAGGATTTTTCAACGACTTTCCATTTATCAATTAATCCAAATCCCTCCTTTATTCTTTCTCCGTTAGTTTTGATATTCGTTTTAACCCGTGTACCAGCCAAACGGTCAAGAGATGCTGGCAAGCGCTCATAGATTGAACCAGCAGTAGACTTATTAGTGGTTCTAAGGTAGTCATAAACCGTCATTCTGACTGTTTTAGATATATCTGTACGCCCTCTGTTATGTCCTTCTACAATTTGGCTTATACAGTAAATTAAAATATCCTTATCCCATATTGTTGCCACCCCCAAAACACTAGGTATAACTTCAAGTTCATTTCCATTGTGCTTATACAGCCTGACACTTACATCTGGTTTTGTCGCTAAGGAAAATATAGGATGTTCCATACTAGCAAGATCATCCTTGAATGAAGGATCGAGAATATCGCAAGTGAAAAAATCTCTTGTAGGGTGTCGTTCAGGAAGAAGCAGCGACTTCTTTTTTTTCAAAATTTACTACTCTGTAAAAGCTGAGTAGTTAAGATACCTACATTAATTAATCGCCCCTTTATTGAGAATGCATTGGCACACATTACTATGCCAACCCGTCAATAATGTTAGCTATAGCCTCCGTTTTAAAATACATCCTCCTGCCTATGTTATTACTTCTACATCCATTAATTTTATTCGATATTTCAGACTTTGAATTCAATGAAACACGCAACCCTTGAGGTGAACGGTCAAGTGTTTTTGCCAAAGCCTCTAAAGTCATCAAAGGGCCATATTTTTCTAACAAATAATTTAAAGTAGTTGCCATTGTTTAATCTTCATTACTTAGTTTTAACGATGGCTATTCTTATTTAACGCTAATTAGATTACAAAGTAGGTTTAGTTCGATAAATTGACACGAAAGCAGAACATTGTTATTTTTCAATGATGTATGAGACTGCAAAATACAAAGGTAATGATTTTTTATTCACAAAATCCATTAGGGTAAAAGGATTTTCACGGGAATTGAAGTCAACTTTGTTAAAGAAAAAAGTTCAATTAGGGGATTCACAAGAATATGAAAAAGTGACTTCCGCATTGAATATCGTCATGAAGTCCAAAGATGCAAATTTTTCTTATAAAAGAAAAAATGAAGTTATAACAAAAGATGATTATATTTCTAAAAATAGGTACAGCGAATGGTGGAGAGGAAAAGCAATTCTCGAACCTAAAATACAAGTAGAAATGAATAGCGCATTTGATGGTTTAGCCAATAAATGGTTTGGACGATCAATAATCACAAACCGCTTTCAGTTATACTTGAGCAGTCTAGATTTTAAATCCCTCAGTGATGAACAGCATGCTCAAAATGAGGCTATTGAGTCTTTGGGAAGTATCACAGAGGATTGGAGACCTAAGATTAGTGATAATGGATGCGCATACATATCTATATCAGGTCCAAGCTCTCGGGCTGGTTATCTTTATTCCCCTGCACACAGTAAAATCACAGACCCTCGACAACATGAACAATACGACCTTACTATCGGCATACCATCATACACAGGGATTGATATACCTCAATACATTGCTGATATTTACCAAAAGTATTATTTTGGATCAATAATTCCATATATGTTTTGCTTGCTTTGCACAAATACCGACAACGACTCTAACTACAAAAATGATTTACTGTTAGATTTCCTTACAGCTTTAAACTGTATAGACTTTATTTTAAAAGATGAGCATTCTATTACGATAAATGATAAAAATATTGAAATAATTTCCAGTTTATCAACCTATGTAACATCATCATTTTACACTGATTACTACTCATCCGATAAGTCTAAAAAAATAGAGAAAAAATATTACAACGACCCAAAATTTGATGGCCTACCTAGCTTAGAGAAATTGAATCATCCATTAAATGCGCTTGCAGAAACCTTCAATATGATTCTACAAGAATATCTAACCGAAAAAGAATTTTCTCAGTTCTATAGGGATTACTATGCTCAGAATATAGGTTCTATCAATGAAGCGTCCTTCATTACTCAAACTACTTTTAGCTTGCTAGAAAACATGAGAAATAATTTCTTCAAACTATTTGAAAGAGCTGGCTTTAGTGCAAATGAGGCCATTGATAAAATACTATCACCCTTTGCAACAACTAAAGTTGGATCACGTGAAGTTATACGTTATTCCACCTATCCAAGAAACCCTTTAAGCTCTTCTCCCTATTAAATATCAGCAATTTTATCAGAAAGATTTTCAGTTCTAAGGTGCGTATAACGTTTTAACATCTGCATACTTTTATGCCCTGTTATAGAAGAAACTTCCAAGTCTGAAAGACCTGCCTCAACAAAGCGACTAGTGGCTTCATGGCGTAGATCATGGAATCGAAGCCCTTCTATACCAGCTTTTTTTCTTGCTTCAGTCCATATTTTGCTTGTCACATAAGGTCGGCGCAAGCCATCACGACCAGGTTCACCAAAAAATAATAGATTAGTATCTATTGGGCGTATCGGATGAGTAAGAACTTCCCTGATAACCTCTATTGCCTTACTTGAAAGTGGTACTGTTCGAGATTCACCATTTTTAGTATCTGACAGAAATAGAGTTTTCTTATCCAGGTTTACATTACTGCGCTTAAGATTAACTATTTCACCATGACGCATACCAGTATATAAGGCTAACTTTACTATCCATGCAAGCATGGGATTACTATACGCTTCACAAGTAGCTAAAAGTTTTTGTTCTTCATTGCCTTCTAATCGACGATCACGACCTTTTGATTGTTTTGGCTTTCTCACATTCAATACAGGGTTAGCTTGTAAGCCCATACCCCACTCTTTAATAGCAATAGTATATAAATGACTCAACATAGCTAACTCTAATCGAACTGTAGTCGAACTCAATCCTATAGAAAGGCGCTGATCTCGAAATTTTGTAATTTGTTCTGCATTTAAAGACGCTAAAGTATAACTACCAAGATGCTTACGGATTACCTTAGCTTTGTTAGATTCAAGTTTTTGTGTTGTAGGTTTTTTTGTTGGGGTAACTTCTTTGAGATAGCGATCCAAAGCTTTAGTAATTGTGGTTTTTTCAGAGTTATTTCTAGGAATATAAATACCACGAACAATTTCATCTTCTGTGGTTCTTGCCCAGTTAGTTGCATCCCTTTTAACTCTAAAAGTTTGAGAAGTGGGAGGATGCCCTGTAATACGAATAAGTGCTTTCCAATTACCTGCAGGAGTCTTAATAATAGTAGCCATATTGTACCCTCTGAATCTCATGAGTGTACCTTTATTGTACCTTTTTACTAAAACACGCTCAACCCAGACATAAAAAAAGCCCTATAATCACGATAAGTTACTGATTATAGAGCTTAAAATATGGTGGGCCTGGAAGGACTCGAACCTTCGACCAATAGATTATGAGTCTACTGCTCTAACCAACTGAGCTACAGGCCCTTAAAAAAGTGATTAAGATGCGCCTGCATCCTTATCCAATTCTAA
>JAMOMJ010000133.1 GCA_027067135.1 Cyclobacteriaceae bacterium | reverse complement strand
CCACATGGAAGTAAAAAGTGTATTTAAACCAAAGTCCAATACCGTTGATCTTCTACCTGTGGAAAGCCGTTTATTAGCGATTACAGTTCCAATTAAATATCCGGCTTCATCAATCATTAAGCGGCCAGTTTCCATAATAAGTAATGGCAATTCGTTAGGGCTGATGTCGCTATTGAGTAAACCTGTTGCAATATTTTCCGCAAAATCTTCTATGGGTGGAACTAAATCTGCTCCAGGCAAATAAGAGCCTTTCAAATTATTTTGAGAAGGCAGTCCTCCTCCTAAATCTATGTATTCGAGCACGTGACCAAATTTTTGTTTGATGCGCACAAAGAGCGAAGCCAATTTAGAAGCGGCCACGCCATAGGCACTTGGTGCCAGCATAAACGTACCAATATGGCAGTGTAAACCCACCATATTGAATTTGCCCGAGTTCATAATTTTATTTACTGCATCCCAAGCTTGCCCGTTTTCGAAGTTGAAACCGAAGCGATCCCAGATAGGGTAAATGCCTGTATCCATATTCACTCGAATGGCCACACGTGGTTTCTTGTCAGATTTTTCTGTAAGTTCCTGCAACATATAAAACTCATCAAAATGATCGATGTGAATAAGTGAATTATTATCGATGGCCATTTGAAGATCTTCAGATGATTTGTCGGGACCATTGAAAATTATTTTGTTGCCTGGCACTCCATTTTTTATGGCTTTATCATATTCAAAACCAGAAACCACCTCTGCCCAAGAACCTTCTTGGTGGTAAATATTACAGATAGCATTGATGTAATTGGTTTTATACGACCAGCCAAATTTTACTTTAGGGTATCTGGTGGAGAATATTTTTGTTACCTCTTCATACTTTTCTCGAATTTGGCGTTCCGAAAACACAAAGAGGGGAGAACCATATTGTTCCTTTAATTTCTTAAGCGAAACCCCATCAATTTCTGTAAATGGTTTGATGTCGGTGGCAGTACCAAATTTATTTAATAGCCCAGAATTCAGTTTCTGAATAATAGGTCGTTCATATCTTTTCTTTTCCATTATATCGTAATCTTAAAGTTCTCCTGTAGTTGTAATCTGTTGAAATTCACTGATGTCTGTTATTAAATCCCACGAGTAGCGCACAAACATTTTGCCTGCCTCGTAGGCTTCGAATGGAGCTACTGATTGCCCCATCGCTAACTTTATCATGGCCGCAGGCAGGTTTTGACCAGCGGCTGCTGTGGTGTAAACCCACGCAGGAAACCGTGGGTTCATTTCCATTATATAAAACTCCCCTTTGTCGGTTCGCATAATCTCTATCTCAAAACCGCCTTTCCATTTAGAATCCTTTACAAATTTTTTGGTGAGCTCGATTAAGACTTCATCTTCGAGAACTACACCAGACCAGCCTTTGCCTTTGTCGGTAATATATAGTTTCCGAAGAGGAATGGCTCCCATTAATTGCCCCTTACCATCACCTAAACCTGCGATTACAATTTCGGTTCCAGTAATAAATTCTTGGATAACCACAGGCAGCCCCCATTTAGCACTTAGTTGATGAAAGTGCTTTTCAATCTCAGAATTATTTTTAGCAATATAGGCTTCATAGTATTTTCCTTTTACTACCATCGGAAAATCAAAGTCGTTTTTTAATGATTCTACCTGAGAAGGGTCATCAATAAATTTAGTGTTAGGCACTTTAAAGTTATACTCTTTGGCAAACTCGTGGAGGTGCATTTTGTCTAGCCCAATTAATTGCTCCGTACTTGGCAAAAAACTGGCAACCCCCATTTGTTTTAGGATTGGTTCAAGCTTAATAAAATTGCCTAGCTCAGCATCAAATGTTGGAATAATGGCGTTGAGTGATTCTTTTTTATGTATGTACTGAAGCCGATTTAAAAGCTCCGTACTTCCGGAGCTTGGGTATGGGATTTGATAAGATTTATCTACCACATCATGCATATAAACCCCTGGTTCTAATGCTTCGTAGGAAAGTCCAATAATTCGTAAGTCAAATTCGGGGCAATCTCGCAAGGAACGGATTACGCCAATACCCGGCCCAGGACTATCAATGGCGTTAAGACCAGAAACAGCAATTGTTAATTTATACGTTTTCATTAATAGCTAAATCTAGTTGTTGCAAATGGGCATAAAAATCACTCAAGTCTTCGGTTAACGACTTTTCATCTACTTCGTAATTTTTAAGAATTTCCTTTTTTACTTCTTCGAGCGATCTCGACTCTTTGAGTAGCTCTAAGATTTCAGCAGCAACTTGATTTACTGTGTATGAATCTCCGGTAGTAGGGTTAAAAATAAATCCCGATTCACTAACGGCAATACTTTTTTTAAGTACCATTTTTTTGTTGAGTTAAAAAATTAGTGTGCATCAAACTAAAAGTTTGAGCAATTATTGGTGGTTAGACTATACCTTGTGATAAAGGTTTAATGGGTAAATCTATTTTTTTACAAACCCTTGTTAATCCTTCTTTGCAAAGAAGGATTCTTTAAAACACAAAAACATGCAGATTAGTTTCCATTTACCCTGATTATAATCAAGTTTGGATGAGGAATAAAATTTTAGGTAGAATGTTTCTTTAGGCAATTACAAGATTTTATCTTTAACACATGTTTATCGAGCACAAAACAGATACAACAAAATTCAAAATTGTATTTCTATTCCTAGTCATACTAGGTGTTATTACAAGTAATTCATTTTATAAAAGTAAGATGGAAAGTAAGGAGCTATTTGTTATAGCTACTGGAGAGACTACATCTGAGAGTTATAAGATAATGGAGTCGGTGGCTCAAATAGTGAATAATGAAGAGTTTGATTTTACCCTTGAAGTGGTAAACACTGAAGGGAGTATTGAAAATGCAAAATTATTAGAGAAAGGCCTAGTACAGTTGGCAACTCAACAAGCAGATTTACAAATAAATAATAACGTTAGGCTTGTGGCTAATTTATATGAGGAAGTATTTCACCTCATTTTTCAACCCTCAATAAGTTTAAAAAGCATTGAAGACATTGATGGGTTTAAAATAGCCATTACTTCTAAAAATAGTGGGGAAAGCTATTCGTTTACTCAATTGGTAAATCATTTTGGCCTTGATGAATCGAGATTAACACCCATATCATCTACCTGGAAATCTGCCACATGGCTTTTTGCAAATGGAAATATTGATGCCATTTTTAGGGTGAGCGAGGCTAACCATATTGGCATTAAAAAGTTTATGGTAGAGAGCAATGCACAGAGTAGGGCAATTACACAGTCAGATGCCATTGTGCTCAATCATCCGATGTACCACAAATCGAAAATTCCTCGTGGTATATTTGGAGGTATTCCTCCAAATCCCAAAAAAGATATAGTTACCATTGGTGTTGATAAATTATTAGTTGCTTCAGGTCAAGTGCCAGCAGAGGTTGTAAATGCCATTGCTACTGTGTTGTTTACACGAAAAAGAGAATTAGCGGAAAGCACGAATGTGGCAGGGTTAATTTCGGTACCAGAAGAAAGCTCGTTAATACCGTGGCATCAAGGCTTGGTGGATTTTGTTAATAAGGAAAAGCCAAATTTTCTTCAGCAGAATGCTGAATTTTTAGCTTTAATGTTATCGGTCATTATATTAATGGGCTCAAGCATAATACAGTTTTTTAACCGCTCAAAACAACAAAGGCTAAATGCCTATAATGAACATCTGCTATCTATAAAAGTAAATATTGAGCAAACAAATAGTTTAGAAAATCTTAAAAAACTGCAAGAAGAACATTTTGCTTTGGTAAACCAAATTGTGGGAGATGCTGTTCATGGTAAAATTTCTGGAGATGGGTTTGAATTCTTCGCCTTTGCGTGGGAATCTGTTTCAAGCATTATTAATGAAAAAGAAAAATCTTTGACCAAATGAGTTTATCTAAAAAGAATACTCCTCAGCTTATAGGGCTGGCTTTTTCATTAGTCATTATATTACTTGTTTCTAAAGTTAGCTATGATTTAGAAATGGAACGGATAAAAACGAAGGTGATTGAAAACTTACATTTAAATCATGAACTCAGTATTGCGTCTATTTCTGGTAATTTAAAGGCCTTGCAAGAAGAGATTCAGTTATTGGCTGAAAGCACACCAATTAAGAATTTTGTAAACAATGCTTCATCAAACACCAATGCCATAGCCAATTTAGATGAATGGGGAAAAAAGATTGTGGCACATTTTGGGTATCACGATGTGTTAATTATAAATAAAAAAGGTGATGTTATTTATTCGGTGGTAAAGGAGAAAGACCTAGGCACCAACCTTGTTAATGGGCCTTTTGCAAATAGTGGCCTAGGTAAAGTAAATAAACGAATTCAAGAAACTAAAGAATTTTCAGTGGCTGACTTTTCTGTTTATGAACCTAGTAATAATATGTTGGCTGGCTTTGTGGGAGCACCAATTTTTGAAGAAGGAAAGTATATCGGCTTTATTTCTATACAATTACCTACTTCGTTTGAAAAACTTAACATTGGTGTTCATATAGAGGGTATTGAAGATTACATAATAACAACAAATTATTACTTCGATCGAGATTTAAAATTTCAATCTGTTGATGATATTGGCTTTACAATCTCGAAAGAACGTACTGCGATTATGAAAGACTCACTCTTTCTATTTACTCCTTTTAAACTTGGCAACCTTAGTTGGGGGATTTTATCTGTGGCTCCTCCAGTAGTTTTTAAAAGTGAAATAAGATGGTCGCAAATTTGGTATAATAGTACCCTGGCTTTACTAGGCACACGAATACTTGTGTTAATAGTTTTATTTCAATACAAAAAAAGAAGAAGGTCACTTGTTTACATTGAAAATGAAGCCGTAATTGTTCAAAACACATGGTATCAGTTTGCTAAAAAAGGACATTCGTTTGGCATCGATTTTTATTATCGAATTAAAAATAAGAACAATATTGACTTTGATACCGAAAAGGAAGATATTGCAGCAGTTGGTGCCTTAATTGAAGAATATATCACAGAAATAATAGATGTTTTATTAAACGAAGTAGAGTTAAAACGAAGGTTACAGGAAATAGCCAAAGTGTTTGGAAAGCATAAAATATCTAATGCTCAAATTCTTAGAATGCCAGATTTATTTTTAGAATCTTTTGAAGATGAGATGGGGAAAGAAATCCCTATTAGAGCAAAACTAGCTTGGCAAAAAATCTTAAAATCAATTAGCTACCGTTTAGTTGGTATATTGAAAAAAGATTCGAACTTGAATTAAAAGTATCCATATTCTTAAGTATGGAAAACCAATCCCTTGAACTTCAACGTAAAATAATTCACATTGATATGGATGCCTTCTTTGCTTCGGTAGAGCAAAGAGACAATCCGGAGTTAAGAGGAAAGCCTGTTGCCGTTGGGGGAGATGGAGAAAGGGGTGTAATTGCAGCAGCAAGTTATGAAGCTCGAAAATTTGGCGTGTTCTCAGCCATGTCATCTAAAATTGCCAAACGTAAATGCCCTAATTTAATATTTGTTAAGCACAGGTTTGATGCCTACAAAGCAACTTCTTTAGTAATTAGAAGCATTTTTAAGGAATACACCGATTTGGTGGAGCCACTTTCGCTAGATGAAGCTTACTTGGATGTAACTCATAATAAAAAGGGCATAGCCATTGCTACTGATATTGCCTTAGAAATTAAAAATAGAATTAAAGTACAAACGAGGTTAACAGCATCGGCAGGAGTATCGGTAAATAAGTTCTTGGCAAAAATTGCTTCTGATATGGATAAACCCAATGGGTTATATGTGGTAAAACCACATCAGGTGGAAGATTTTGTAGCCAGCCTTGCAATTGAAAAGTTTTTTGGAGTTGGAAAAGTAACAGCTACAAAAATGAAATCGAAAGGTATTTTTAAGGGAGCAGATTTAAAAAAGGAATCTGAAAGAAATTTGGTTAAATGGTTCGGCAAATCAGGTCATTATTTTTATAATGTAGCTAGAGGAATTGATAATAGACCTGTAATTGCGCATCGAGAGAGGAAATCACTTGGGGCGGAATCAACTTTTAGCGAAGACTATGGAGACAAAGTGGTTCTCTTAGAAAAATTACATAAAGTAGCAACCTCTGTAAGCAAGAGATTGGCTAAGTCAGGCGGATTACCTAAAACCCTTACGGTTAAAATAAAGTTTGCAGATTTTACTCAAATCACCAGAAGTAAAACCGTTGGAAATGGCATTAATAAACTCGATCAAATTAAACTGTTGGCAAGTGAATTATTAGTTTCTGCGTTAGAGCCTCATCATAAAATTAGATTACTTGGCATAAGCCTTTCTAATTTTGAAGGAGAGCAAAACAAAAAAACGCAAGGACAATTAACCCTTGAGTTCTAATTTAATCGTCTAGGTATTAAGTCAACATACCACCATCAACCTGTAGCACTTGTCCGCTAATATAACTCGACATATCCGAACCTAGGAAGACCGCAAGGTTAGCAACATCTTCAGGGGTGCCTCCTCGTTTTAAAGGAATGGCATCCCTCCAGGTTTGCACCATTTTTTCGTCTAGTTTGTCTGTCATTTCTGTTTCAATAAAACCAGGGGCAATGGCGTTACTTCTTATTCCTCTAGAGCCAAGTTCTAGCGCAACCGATTTAGTGAATCCAATTATTCCAGCTTTAGAAGCTGCATAATTAGCTTGGCCTGCATTGCCTTTTATACCTACTACCGAAGTCATGTTAATAATAGATCCACTACGTTGCTTCATCATGCTGCGGTTGGCTGCTTTTACGGTATTAAATACGGATTTTAGATTGATATTAATTACTCTGTCCCACATTTCTTCGCTCATGCGCATAAGCAAATTATCTTGGGTTATGCCCGCATTATTAATAAGAACATCTAGGGAGCCAAACTCTGTAACTACATCTGCAATTAATTGCTCAGCAGCAGCAAAGTCAGAAGCATCTGATCTAAACCCTTTGGCTTTAACGCCTTTGGCTTCTAACTCAGCAGTAAGTGCTTCGCCCTGTTCAACACTAGATAAATATGTAAATGCCACGTTGGCTCCTTGCTCTGCGTAAGTTAATGCAATGGCTCTGCCTATTCCTTTTGATGCACCTGTAATAAGTGCGGTTTTTCCTTCGAGTAATTTCATCTGTATAAAATTTAAGTCCTCAAAATTAACGAGATATTCTGCATGATACCAATGACTGTTAGAAAACTAAATATGGAAGCTTTAAATCTATTTTTTAGGTGTTAATTATTTTAACTTTGCAATTAGAAATTTAAACAAATCACTTGCACCGTCATTCCTGCGTAGGCAGGAATCCGTAAATTATTGAAAGCAATATTTATGTGGTGTGTAGATAACTAAAAAATATAATAATGGCAGATACTAAATATGATTTACTTATAATAGGTAGCGGACCTGGTGGTTATGTAGCTGCAATTCGTGCTTCACAATTGGGAATGAAAGTTGGCGTGGTAGAAAGAGCAGAATTAGGAGGTATTTGCCTAAATTGGGGATGTATTCCAACTAAAGCCTTACTTAAAAGCGCCAATGTGTTTGAATACATTCAACATGCAAGTGATTATGGCATTAATGTAAAAGAGGCTTCGGTTGATTTTTCTGGAATGGTAAAACGAAGCAGAGATGTTGCAGGAGCTATGAGTAATGGCATTGAATTCCTGTTCAAGAAAAATAAAATTACGCAGATAAAAGGCTTTGGAAAACTAAAGGCCGGTAAAAAAGTAGCTGTTGAAACTGATGGTAAAACAGTTGATTATTCAGCTGACCATATAATTATTGCTACGGGTGGTCGCTCTCGTGAGTTACCCACCATGCCTATTGATGGCAAAAAGATCATTGGTTACCGACAAGCAATGACCTTAAAAGACCGCCCAAAGAAAATGGTTGTGGTGGGCTCAGGAGCTATCGGTGTTGAGTTTGCTTATTTTTATAATACAATTGGCACGGAGGTTATCATCGTTGAATACCTTCCGAATATTGTTCCTGTGGAAGACATAGATGTTTCTAAGCAATTAGGTCGTTCGTTTAAAAAAGCAGGGATTAACATTATGACTTCTGCCGAAGTTACTAATGTAGATACGAAAGGAAAAGGCTGTAAGGTTACAGTTAAAACTAAAAAAGGCGAAGAAGTAATTGAATGTGATGTAGTACTTTCTGCCGTGGGAGTTTCTACCAACATTGAAGGCATTGGTCTTGAAGATGTGGGTGTGGCCACCGACAAAGGAAAAGTATTGGTTGATGACTATTATAAAACTAATATACCAGGCATTTATGCCATTGGCGATATTGTTAAAGGGCAAGCCTTAGCTCACGTTGCTTCGGCAGAGGGTATTACTTGTGTTGAAAAAATTGCAGGTCAAAACCCTGACCCAATTGACTATAATAATATCCCGGGTTGCACCTATGCTTCACCGGAAGTTGCTTCGGTAGGTTATACCGAGCAAGCCGCAAAAGATGCGGGTTACGATATTAAAGTAGGGAAATTTCCATTTACGGCTTCAGGAAAAGCCAAAGCTGCTGGAGCACCAGAAGGCTTTGTAAAAGTTATTTTTGATGCCAAGTATGGCGAATGGTTAGGTGCTCATATGATTGGAGCAAATGTAACCGAAATGATTGCAGAGGTAGTTGCTGCTAGAAAGCTAGAAACTACGGGTCATGAAATCATTAAAACGGTACATCCTCATCCAACTATGTCAGAGGCTGTGATGGAAGCTGCAGCTGCTGCTTATGATGAGGTAATTCATTTATAAATAACGTCATTGCAAGAAGGTTAAAAAAATCAGAGGAGAAAAATAATGAATCAACAAAGCCTTTCTTTTCCGAGGAACGAGGAATCTTGTGAGGCTAGAAAATTATCTTTAAAAAGTAGAAGATTCCTCGTTCCTCGGAATAAAAAAATAGGATAATTTGGAATATCTTTATACAAATACGTCATTGTGAAGCAATCTGTTTAAAGAAGATGAAAGGCTAACTTTTATCCTCTTTTTAAAACAGCGAAAACCTCTTTTTTATAGGTTCTGCTAATGGGCAATTCTTTGCCACTTACAACAACAGCTTCTGATGAAAACGAATCAACTTTATCAGTATTAATAATGAACGAACGGTGTATTCGGATAAACGGAGAAGCTAGTTTTTGCTCCAAGCTGCTAATTTTTTCTTTAGTGATAATGGGAGTATTGGAAGTGGTTAATATTTTAACATAATCACTAAGACTTTCTACATACAAAATTTCTTCTAAAAGAACTTTTACATTTTTACGATCTGCCCTTACCACTAAATACCCTTTTTGTAAATTGGTTTGCTTTTCTTCTAGTGTTTGAATCTTTTCTTGTTCGCCAAACGAGGTTTTTATTAATAGCATAAATGCTTTAATAAGCACCACAAAATACATGGTAATGGCCAACCCAAAAATATTGGTGGCCGCAGGTACCATTTTATCATATTCATAATTAGCTAGCACCGTAAAGGCTAAGAAAATTACAAGCATCTCAAAATTTAAAGAAATAACAACGGTGTAGAAAGTGTAGAGACCAAATTTTACATATTTCTTTTGAAGAAGATACTTGGGCACCAAAAATGAATTGAACGTATAAGAGGTGCCTATAATTACAGGTAATAAGAATGATACGAAATAAAAAGAAACCGAATAGCCACCATAAGGTTTTCCAAATACCAATACCAAAGTGAGGACGGTTATGAACCAGAAGAGAAACTGTTTAATGGGCTTCATATGTATAATTTGTTCCTAAATTGCTTCAAAAATAATTAGGAAGCACAAATTGTCGATGAAATGCAGACTTTAGCTAGTATTCTACCTTGATTCTACCCTTGAGCCAGCTCTACTTTTGAAGAAATTATTTTCAACAAAAACAAAAATAGTATGTTAACTTATTTTAATGAAGGAGGGGCGTTGTTTATGGGAATGCTTTCCATTGTATTCCTAGTAGTTTTTATTATGTCCATAAAAAATGCACTTATTATCTTTTCTAAAGAGAGTGATAAGGAAAAAGTGAGTAGCCAGATTGGCTCAATAAAATCACTTGGTCTGTTTGCATTAGTATTGGGGTTTCTTGGTCAATTTCTCGGTTTGTTTCAAGCATTTAATTTTATAGCAGAAGCTGGTACAATTTCTCCTGCAATTTTGGCTAATGGCTTAAGAATATCATCCATTGCTAGCATTTATGGGATGATTATTTTCTTGGTAGCCTACCTTCTTTGGTTTGGCTTAAGTATCCTAAAAAATAAAAATTAGTAGGCTAAAAGGGGCAAATATTTGTCCCTTTTTAATTTTTAATTTGCTGTAAATTTTCTAGGTTCAATTACCTTTAGCCTATGATAGAATTACGCAGCGATACGTTTACAAAACCCACTAAACCAATGCTCGAAGCCATGATGGCGGCAGAAGTGGGCGATGATGTGTTTGGAGATGACCCAACAGTAAATTTACTGGAAGAAAAGATGGCTAACATTTTCGGAATGGAAGCGTCTGTTTTTTGCCCTTCGGGCACGATGGCCAACCAAATTGGAATTAGGGTACATACACAACCACAAGATGAAGTTATTTGCGATAAAAATTCACATGTTTATTTATACGAAGGTGGAGGAATGGCCTCTAACTCAGGGGTATCTCCTGCCTTGTTAGATGGGAATAGAGGAAGGATTACTGCTGCACAAATTAAGGCAGTTATTAAACCCGATGATGTTCACGCTCCGGTAAGTCGGTTAGTTAGTTTAGAAAACACCATGAACAAAGGTGGAGGTAGTTACTATGATTTTAAAGAGATAGAAAATATTAGAAACCTTTGTGATGAGAAAGGATTAGCACTCCACTTAGATGGAGCTCGTTTATACAACGCCTTGGTCGAAACTAAAGAAACTCCAACTCAATACGGAAAAGTATTTGATACAATTTCCATTTGTTTATCTAAAGGGTTGGGAGCACCTATTGGTTCGATTTTATTAGGCTCAAAAGCACATATTAAAAAAGCGCGTAGGGTACGAAAAGTATTTGGTGGCGGTATGCGCCAAGCAGGGTATTTAGCTTCTGCCGGCTTGTTTGCATTAGCCCATAATGTGGAGCGATTGAAAGAGGATCACCTAAGAGCAAGGGCTTTGGGAGAGACTCTTAGAAACGCCCCGTTTGTAGAAGAGGTTATGCCAGTTGATACGAACATTGTTATTTTTTCAGTGGATAAAGTGGACAAAAGACTAAACCAATTAAAAGAAAAAGGAGTGTTAGCTGTGCCTTTTGGAGGCAATCAAATTCGATTTGTTACTCATTTAGATTTTACAGAACAGATGCTTGAGCAAACGATGAAGATTATTCAGAAAATGGAATAACTCTTAACCAATAACTATTCATTGGTATAAATAGCCCCTGCTTTTTGGGTTTCCCAAAACTCTACTTTAGTACATCGTACTCCCTGGGGTAAAAGAGTATTAACGGCTTCGAAAATCCATTTGCTAATATTTTCAGCAGTAGGTGCAAAGTTTACAAACACAATTCCTGCATAAAGTTCATATTCTAGCTCGGTGAGTTCTTTTTTAGTTTCTGGTATGGCAAAAAGCTTATCTTTTAATTCTAAAATAGCATCTTCAATTTTAGCCTTTGGCAACATAGTGGGTATCATTGGGTCGCTAATGTCCATCAAAGTTTTATGATCCATTACACGGTCGAGCCATTTTTTAAAAGCACCTAAATGCTTAAAGTCCGTTACCATACCATTAACAAGCTTGTCAGATTCAAGATAAACAACCGTTTTAAAATTATGGCCATGTAGATACCTACAAGTACACTGAGTTGAATCCGCAAATTTTTCTTCTAGGTTTTGGTTCCATACTCGATGACCAAAACAACCATGAAACTCTTTGTAAATAATATGACCCATGGTGCAAAGTTAAGTGAAAAACTTAAGTCAATAAAAAAGGTTAGTTCCAATGAACCAACCTTTTTTTATTGAAGTGGAGAATATCGGATTCGAACCGATGACCTCTCCGAAAGCCTTCGGAGCGCTCTACCCCACTGAGTTAATTAACCATTCAATGTATTTTCTACTTTTCTTTTTCTTTATGGCATATTCACGTTTTCTAGCCTCGGTAGGTGAATTAAAAACTTCGGTATGTTTTAGTATCCAAGGATTCCCTCCTTTAGTTGACTTATTTTGGCCAGAGTTGTGTTGTTCTACTCTTTTATCCACATCCGTAGAGGAACCAACATAGAATTGATTCCATTTTTTTGAGTAGATAAAATAGACGAACCCTTTCATATAAGTCAAAAACAAAGGGTTTACTTAGTATAAGTAAACCCTTATAGTGGAGAATATCGGATTCGAACCGATGACCTCTACACTGCCAGTGTAGCGCTCTAGCCAACTGAGCTAATCCCCCGAGCGGCTGCAAATATAGAAAAGTTTAGTTATGCCATTCAATACTACCTTTATTATTTTAGAATTATTGAGCGTTATTTTTTAATTTTAGAGGATGAAATTTAGAAGGGGTTCAAGGTCTTTTATGTCTAGCCGATGGGATGCGGGTTCTGAGTATAAGAAAAAGACAAATCCAATACTTCCACTATTATTGTTTATCCTAGGAGCCTTAGTAGTTATCGAATTAGTTAGAAACTTTCTTAATTGATAATTTATAAAACTCTGCGAGCCATTCGAAATCGTTTTTTATAATAACTGCTTGCCAAGTTACTTTCGGTTACACCAACACTTGAAGAAGCATGGATAAACTTGATATTATCTTTACCTCGAACCTCAGTTACCAACCCTACATGCGTAATTTTTCGTTTCTTTTTTCCAGTAGCAAAAAATACTAAATCACCAGGTTTAATGTCACTTTTAGCTACCTTTTTACCTATTTTACTTTGCTCTGCTGAAGTACGTGGAATTTTATAATTAATGGCCTTAAATGAATTAAGTAATAACCCAGAGCAGTCCATTCCCGACTTGGTAGTACCACCCCATTTGTAAGGTGTACCCGTATAAGACCTTGCGGTTTTTATAACTGTTTCTGTTCTACTTCGTTTTGATTTATGACCTGCACAGGAGGTTAATAGTAATATGCCAATTAATAAATAGTTTGTAAAATAAACCTGTCGAATACGCATAAACTGAATTAATTATTTTACTAAATAAACGAATATAATTGTCATTAATTGAGGTTACCATAACTAAAAACTATTTTTGAATAGATTATGGGAGAATTTGCAAATAATTATTTTTTAGAAATCTTAAAACCACAACTTACAGGTGAATTGCTTTTAGACGAAACCACAAGGATGTTGTATGCTACGGATGCTTCTTCTTATAGGCAAATACCACTAGCTGTTTGCTATCCCAAACATAATTCTGACATTAAAGCGCTTATTAATTTTGCAAGAGAAAATAATCTTTCCCTCATTCCCAGAACGGCTGGTACTTCCCTAGCTGGCCAGGTAGTAGGTGGAGGTATTATAGTAGATGTATCTCGTACTTATACGGAAATTTTAGAAGTAAATAAAGAAAAAAAGTGGGTTCGAGTACAACCAGGTGTGATTCGAGATGAGCTTAATATGCACCTAAAGCCGTATGAGCTATTGTTTGGCCCAGAAACATCTACTGCCAATCGAGCAATGATTGGGGGTATGGTAGGTAATAATAGTTGTGGTTCTAATTCGGTAGTGTATGGCAGTACTCGTGATCATTTATTAGAAATTAAAGCAATTTTAGCAGATGGCAAAGAAACTGTTTTTTCAAGTTTGAACAAGAAGGAGTTTGAAGAAAAATGCAGCTTATCATCTAGGTCTATTGAAGGTGATATTTATAGGGAAGCAAAGTCTATTTTAAGTGATAAGTCTAACCGTGAATTAATAACAACACATTACCCAGACCCTGCCATACCACGTAGAAACACTGGCTATGCTTTAGATTTATTAATGGATACAGAGGTATTTGAAGAGGGTGATAAACCCTTCAATTTTTGCAAATTAATAGCAGGTTCCGAAGGAACGTTGGCTTTTATAACCGAAGTTAAAATTGCCCTTGTCGATCTCCCTCCCAAAGAAGTAGGACTTGTTTGTGGCCATTTCGAAACGGTATATGATTCTTTAAAGGCAACTCAAATAGCACTTAATTATAACCCTAGTGCTGTTGAATTAATGGATCATCATATTTTAGAGCGCACAAAAACCAGTGTTTCTCAAAAGCCAAATCGCTTTTTTATGCAGGGCGACCCCAAGGCTTTGCTAGTTATTGAGCTTAAAAGAGATACCAAAGAAGAAGTTAAAAAGGAAGCTGATGCACTCATTAATCAGTTAAAAAATGTGGGTTTAGGTTATCATTTTCCAATTGTTTGGAATGAAGATGCTGTTAAAGTTTGGACACTTAGAAAAGCAGGCCTTGGTCTTTTATCCAATGTGCCAGGTGACCCTAAGGCTGTACCTGTAATTGAAGATACTGCGGTAAAAGTAGATGACTTGCCTGAGTACATTTTAGAGTTAAATGAACTCTTAGCAAAATATAATTTGAGTTGTGTGCATTATGCACATGCAGGTTCTGGCGAGCTTCATTTACGTCCTATATTAGATTTAAAAACAGAAGAAGGGAATAAGCTTTTTAAAGTAGTACTGCAAGAGGTTGCTGGCTTAGTTAAAAAGTACAAAGGCTCCTTAAGTGGAGAGCATGGAGATGGTCGTTTACGTGGCGAGTTTATTCCTTTTATGATTGGTGAGGAGAACTACAACCTGCTAAAGAGGATAAAAAAATCATGGGATCCTGATAATATTTTTAACCCTGAGAAAATTGTGGATACCCCTTCAATGAATAGTTCATTGCGATTTTCTCCAGGGCAAAAGACACCTATCTACGATACAATATTAGATTTTTCGAGCACTGCAGGTATTGTGCGAGCCTCAGAACAATGCAATGGGGCAGGCGATTGCCGAAAAACTGAATTAACAGGTGGCACCATGTGCCCTAGCTATATGGCTACTCGAAATGAAAAACACACCACTCGTGGTAGAGCCAATATGTTTAGAGAAATAGCTGGACGAGGAGAAAATAACCCATTTGAAAGCGAAGAAATTAAAGAAGTGTTGGATTTATGCTTGGCATGCAAAGGTTGCAAAGCCGAGTGTCCGTCCAATGTAGATATAGCTAAAATTAGGGCTGAGTTTTTACATCAATACCAGGAGAGAAAAGGCTTATCTCTCAGAACAAGGCTTATCTCAAATTTTAATGCATTAAATAAACTTGCCATGATTGCTCCTTGGGGCTATAAACTTGTGGCAAACGGTGCACTAAGTAAGCCTTTTAAGTGGTTGGTCGGTTTTGCAGAAAAACGCAGCATGCCTCAGTTAAATAAGCAAACTTTTAACTCTTGGTTTATCCAAAATAAGAAATCAAATTTTGGTGTTGATTTAAAACCTGAATCCAATGGAAAAGCTTTTATTCTAGCAGATGAGTTTACCAATTATAATGATTTAATAGTTGGAAAGGCAGTAGTTCAAATATTAACCAAATTGGGATATGAATTGGAACTTGCTCCTATTAATGATACTGGAAGAGCTTTATTTTCAAAAGGATTATTGGGAAAGGCTAAAAAACTTGTAGATAAGAATATTCAAGCCCTAGTAGGTAAAATTTCGTCTAGCCAGCCATTGATTGGGATAGAACCTTCTGCTATTCTTTCTTTTAGAGATGAGTATATTGATTTGGCAACTGACCAAAAATTGGCTAAAAGGCTTTCCGAAAATTGTTTTTTATTCGAAGAATTTTTGGCCAATGAGATTGACGAAGGGAACGTTATCTCATCTCAGTTTAAACCTTTGAATAAAACCATTAAGTACCATGGGCATTGTCACCAAAAAGCATTATCGTCACTAACGCCTTTAAAAAAAGTGTTGAACCTTATCCCAGAAGCACAAGTTGAGCTAATTCCTTCGGGTTGCTGTGGTATGGCAGGCTCTTTTGGGTATGAGAAAGAACACTACGATATATCGATGGAAATTGGGGAGTTAGTTTTGTTTCCAGCAGTAAGAAGTTTAGAAAATGGAGTTGTGGTTGCACCAGGTACAAGCTGCAGACATCAAATTAAAGATGGAACAGGTGAAAAATCTTTTCACCCTGCTGAGTTATTATTAACTAGTTTGAAATAGTTGATTGAATAATTATTTCTTAGTCCATTTTATGCTCTCAATTAATCCATTTGCCTGATTAATTATGCCTTCAACTTTCTTGTTGCTAGCATCATAATAGGTAATAGTTTTTTGCTGATTGCCATCATTATAAAAAAGATAAGTTGTCGGTAAGTCTTTTACCAAAGAGTTACTTTCAATATTGATATCATAAAACTTGGATTCTGATAGAGTCGATTTAAATTGACTTAACTCTTCCTTGTTTATTGTACCACTAAAAGTACCAAGATTATCAACATTCGCAACACCTTGATACGTGCAACTCCCATCTGGAAAAATTGTAAAAGTAAATACAGGGCAAGTACCCATACACTCACTAGTTTTATAGTAAAACAGTTGATCTTCTGTTATTGAGCTTGATTTTTGAGGAATGTTTTTGCAATTCATTACAAAAAATGCCCAAAAAAGAACTAATTTTAGTGAATTTTTCATCTTCATAATCCAAATTTAATATAATATGAAACAAATATTACCTTTAATACTACTTATTACAGTTGTTAGTGCCATAAATTCATTTTCACAAAAGAGTTTTACGCCCCCTGTAATAGTTTGTCCGGCAGATTTTACCCATACCGATTTTCATATACCACCACCATCTAATTTTTTAAAAAGTTTTAGTAACGCAAGAGTAAATGCTACTGCAAAAACAGCACAAATTGTAGTTAACTATCATGGATTTGATGATGAGCAGGAAGCCAAAGATGCATTTCAATTTGCAGTAGATATTTGGTCAACTTTAATTAAATCAGATGTAACTATCTATATCGATGCTACTTATAAACCTCTAGCTTCAGGTGTTTTAGGTTCCGCAGGTACAAGTGGGCTTTACAAGGGTTTTGATGGAGCACCAAATGACTCTACTTGGTATAATGTGGCTTTGGCCGAAAAAATGGCAGGCCATGATTTAAATGAGCCAGGCGAAGCAGATATTAACGCTTCGTTTAGTAGTTCTTTTGATTGGTATCTGGGAACAGATGGTAACACAACCTCTGGCAAACATGATTTTGTAACCGTAGTTTTACACGAAATTGGCCATGGGCTGGGCTTTTTTGCTTTAAATAGCTATGATGAAACAGCTGATACAGGTAGAAGAAGCCCTGGAGTATTCGACCATTATATTGAAGATGGAGAAGGAGTTAAAATCTATGATGTATCCAATAATTCATCTGAACTGGGTGATTTTTTTACAAGTGATAATCTTTTTTTAAATGCACCACTGGCTGTTACTTCTAATGGAGGTACTATCCCAAAAATATATGCCCCAACTAGTTACAATTCAGGTTCCAGCATTTCGCACTGGGATGAAAACACGTACAATGGTACTGCTAATGCATTATTAACCCCTCAAATAGGTAGCGGAGAGTCAATACACGACCCAGGACCCAATATGATGAGCTTGTTTGCCGATATGGGATGGGTTCATACATACTTAAAACACCAGCCTGATTTGATAGTGGACAATTTAACGGATAATATTTTAATTACTGTAGAAGTAACTTCAGATACTACACTATCTGTAGAGCAACCTGTTCTTCATTATTCTTTTGATGATTTCGCTACTCAAACGAATCAAAATATGAACGATGATGGTGGTGGAGTATATTCATTTACTATTCCTAACCCTGGAAGTACGTCTGTTTTACAGTATTATATATCGGGTGTTTCAGATGTATTGGGTCGCAGTTATACTTCGCCTGGTATTTCATCAGCCAGGCATAAAACTATTATTCAGGATTTAGCTGCTGTTACAGTACCTTATTCGCTAGCAAATGGCGGGGATTTTGAGAACCCAAGTGAATTTATTCAAGTTGCTTTTAAAGGAAATACTAATATTTGGGAACAAGGTGTTCCAACAAATGTACTTAAGACTCCAAGTAGCGGAACTCAGGTTTGGAAAACTGATTTAGATGCAAATCTAAAAGAGCCAGATGCAGATTTCTCTACTGCATTGATTACTCCAAAATTTAACCTCTCAGATACTATTGCTGATTACAACCTTAAATTTGATTTGAGTATGGATGTTGAAACAGCAGCAGCTGGGCTTAGTGTTGTTTATAGTGTAGATGGAGGAACTACTTGGAAAAGCTTAGGAGAACCAAATGATGGAAGAGGGGTAAATTGGATGAACCGATCCGATGAGTATTTACTGTTTGAAAGTGGAAATGCCTGGGTGCAGGACAATACAGAAGATGCACCAGAAACCGTATCTTATAATTTATCTGAAATGATTGGGAACGGAGAAAGTGAAGTATATTTTGGCTTGATCGCTTCTGTTACAAATGCCTATAACGATACGATTTATAATTTTGATGGCATACTAATTGATGACTTTGAAATAACTAAAACCGACCCTAGGGCATTCTTTTCGGTTACCAGTTCTTCAGTTAATTTACCTGGAGATACCATTCAGTTTGAATATATTTCAAAAGGAGCTGAAACATTTACTTGGGACTTTGGTGATGGAGAATCTTCTAACAAGAAAAACCCCAAACACGCATACCAGGCTGGCGGAATCTACGATGTATCTTTAACCATTACATATCCGGGAGGAGGTAACCATACACATACAAAAGATTCACTAATTAATGTAGTTGCTTTAAAAGGTTCAACCTATACGCTGGCAAATGGAGGAGATATGGAATCTAATTTCAGTGATTTTCTTGTTGAGAATATTAGTGGCACACCCTTGGAAAGAGGAAAATCCACTATTGCAGGCAAAAGCGGAACAGCATCAGGAAATATTGCCTGGGTAAGCGGCATAGATGAAGAAAAATATCAAGACCGATCAGTAGCCTATTTATATACACCCATATTTGATTTCTCGTTGCTTGGAGACTATGAATTGTCTTTTAAAGCAAATTATCAATTTGAAGATGGATGGGATGGATTTATTTTAGAATACTCTCTTGATTTTGGCGAAAACTGGAAACAGTTAAACCCAGTTGTTGAAGATGGCTGGTATGATAAAATTGGCGAAGACAATCCAGATCAGGGCTGGCCTGCAATACCTTTGTTTACAGGCTCTACAAATGGTAATTTTGATACTAAATCTGTTAAACTAAATGAATTTGGTGGAAACGACCGAGTAGCTTTTAGATTTTATTTTAAAACAGATTATGCCTCTGTAGATGTAGGCATGGCATTGGATGATGTAACGTTAACAGGCCCCCAACTTGGAGCAGCAACAGCCGATTTTACCTACGAAGGTGATACCGGATGTAATAACCAAGTAGTTATATTTACAAGTACTTCTACAGGTAGTATTTCAAGTATGAATTGGGATTTTGGTGCCAATGCAACTCCTGCAACAGCATCAGGCATTGGTCCTTTTGAGGTAACCTATACTGGAAACGGGAGCAGTACCGTAACACTCACTTTGGAAAGCCCCGAAAATGGAACCCAGATAGAAACAAAAGCAGGCATAATATCTACTGCACCTGCGCATACGCCAAGCTATATATCCGAAGCCGTAGCAGGTAACGATGCCCAATTAACACTAACAGCAACAGATGGAGATGTTTTTCAATGGTTTCTAAATAGCGATTCTATTATGGGAGCTAATCAAAAAACATATTTGGCTGAGAAAAGCGGGAATTATAGTGTGGCTGTAAATGTTGGTGGCTGTATTGGAATTTCTAGTGGGTCTTCTATTATTACTGCATTAAATAATGATTTACAAAGCCAAGGAGTTTATATATATCCCAATCCTGTTTCTGACAATTTATTTATTGGTGTAGAAAATGAGTACAGAGGGGTAGTAGATTTGAAAATCATGAATACTGTAGGAAAGGAATTTTATAGGAGTGTAAGTAGTAAAGAGGACTTAATTTTTTCTAAGGAAATAGATGTTAATAATTTTAGTGAAGGTATTTATATTGTAGATATAAAATTTGCGGACAAGAGAATGGTCTATAAAATTATTATCGAATAATTATGATTCGGCTTTTAATAATAATGGTTTTTGCAACCTTTATAAGTTGCAAATCTTCTAATATGAGTAGTTCTAAAACTTCACCTAATTCAACCTATATCCAAATAGCTGAGGCTAAGATGGGAGAAGATGTGGAGTATTTTTTCAATGATGATAAAGCCTATGTTCTTTGTACTTACGAAGTTGCAGGCTCATCACAACAGACTAGAAATAGTATCTATTATTTAGTAATTAATGTAAAGGATAATTCCATAGCACTTGAAAATAGAGTTGAAGGAGGTACTGTTTCTTGGTTTGATGGTGATGAGATTGAAGTGTACCTAACACCAGGCATAATTCGAAAGGATCAAACAGCAAATGATTTTAAAACTCTGTATAATGTAGTTACAGGAGAAACACGTTCTAGGATAAATAGTGAACCTCATTAAGTAAAGACCATTTATTGGTTGTTAAATCTTTAAAAATGCCGGTTATTTGAGCTATGTGTGGAGTAACTGGCATTTTTTCGTTTAATCAGGTGGGTCGTTTTAATATGATCAACCTCTCCAAAGCCACTTCTGCTCTGGAAAATCGTGGGCCAGATAATCATGGCTTGTTTAATGATGAAATGGTAGGTTTGGGTCATAGGCGACTTTCTATCATAGATACTTCCATTGAGGCTAACCAACCAATGACAGATGCTACTGGGAGGTATAAATTAGTTTTTAATGGAGAAATTTATAATTATAAAAGTTTAAAAGAAGAGCTTTTATCAAAGGGGCTCACTTTTTCGAATAACTCTGACTCTGAAGTCCTGCTCTACCTTCTCATCGAAGAAGGATCTAAATGTCTTTCTAAGCTTAACGGTTTTTTTGCCTTTGCTTTTTACGATACATTAGAAAAAACCCTACTTGTTGCTAGAGATAGATATGGGATTAAACCGCTTCATATTTATCAAGATGAGGACAAGTTTTTGTTTGCTTCAGAGGTAAAATCTTTACTAGCCTATGGGATAGAGAAAAAGCTAAATTATAACGCACTTTATAACTATCTACAACTTAATTATTTACCTACTGAAGTTTCCATGCTGGAAGGCATTCGTAAACTTAAGCCTGCACATTATGTAACAATAGTTAATGGGGTTGTTACAGAGGAGTGTTACTATAAAATCAGCACCAGTATTAAAGATCGACCTTTCAAGGAATCGAAAGTGGAATTTAAAAGTATTCTTGAAGAATCTGTTACTGACCGTTTGGTTTCGGACGTTCCATTGGGGACTTTTTTAAGTGGAGGGGTAGATTCTTCCGTAATTTCAGCTATTGCTGCTAAACATATTAATAATCTTCAAACTTTTTCTATTGGTTATAAGGATGTAGCCTATTTTGATGAAACAAAATATGCAGACCAAGTAGCAAAACATATAGGTTCTAAACATACCGTGTTTAAATTGTCAAATAATGATTTATTTAACCACTTGTTTGATATGCTCGATTATGTGGATGAACCGTTTGCTGATTCATCAGCCTTAGCAGTTTACATCTTAAGCAAGGAAACTAAAAAGCATGTAACCGTGGCTTTATCAGGCGATGGAGCTGATGAGCTTTTTGCAGGGTATAATAAACATGCTGCCATTCATAAAATGCTAAATGCTGGAGCAAAAGAAAAAATGGTTACCTCGTTTTCTGGCTTGTGGGGGTTGCTGCCAAAATCAAGGAATAACCCATTTACAAATATCTTTAGACAATTAGATCGATTTGCAAAGGTATCTAAAATGAGTTCTTCGGATCGGTACTGGGCTTGGGCAGCCATTGGAGATGCCCAATACGCATCAAGTTTAATTAAACCAGAGCATTTAGAAGCCCCCAAAAAGCTGAATCCTTTTGCGAAGATTAAAACAAAAGAATCAGTAAACGATACTTTATTAGCAGATATAAATTTGGTGTTGTCAGGAGATATGCTCACAAAAGTTGATTTAATGAGTATGGCCAATAGTTTGGAAGTTAGAGTGCCCTTTTTAGACCATCGAGTTGTTGACTTTGCTTTTCGCTTACCTGTTGATAGTAAAATAAATAGTGCAGATAGAAAACGAATTATAAAAGAAACCTTTAAAAGTTATGTGCCAAATGGTTTATTTAATCGTAAAAAGCACGGATTTGAAGTGCCTTTATTGGGGTGGCTGAGAAACGAACTAAACTCATTACTCGAAAATGATTTATTGAAAACTAGTTACATTGAAGAACAAGGGATTTTTAATATTGCTGGAATCGAAGCATTGAAAAAACAATTACACTCACGAAACCCAGAAGATGCTCCTGCAAAAATTTGGGCACTATTGGTGTTTCAATGGTGGTATAAAAATTATTTTACATCATAGAGAAGAAGTTGTTGAAAAGCACTTAAAGAAGTAGAACCTTATTTAAGATAACAGTTTTATTTTTACACCAACGGTTTATAAATTATCAAGATTCGTTCTATTTTAGTCGATTGTTAACAAAACCATTTTAAGTTGAATATTCTTACGATAAACAACATCTCAAAGAGATATGCTGATCATCAAGCACTTTCAGATGTAAGTATGGCTATACCAAAGCAAAGCATTTTTGGGCTTTTAGGGCCAAATGGAGCAGGTAAAACCACCTTAATCAGAATTATTAATCAAATTATTAGTTCCGATGCGGGCACCATTGAAATAAATGGAGAGCCCTTGAATCCAGGCCATGTTCGGGTAATTGGCTACTTGCCTGAAGAACGAGGGCTTTATAAAAAGATGAAGGTAGGCGAGCACCTTTTGTATTTTGCGCAGCTCAAAGGACTAAAAAAGAAAGAATCAATTACTAAAATTAAGCATTGGTTTAAAAAGCTTGATATTCCTGATTGGTTGGATAAGAAAGTAGAAGATCTCTCCAAAGGGATGCAGCAAAAGGTGCAATTTATTGGCACGGTGTTGCATGATCCTGAACTTATCATCTTGGATGAACCTTTTTCTGGATTTGACCCTATAAATGCTAATATTATTAAGGATGAAATTTTGGAGCTACGTGAAAAAGGCAGCACCATTATTTTTTCTACCCATCGAATGGAAAGTGTGGAAGAGTTATGCGATCATATTGCTCTAATAGATGAGTCTCATAAAATACTGGATGGGCCTAAAAAGGATATTAAAAATTCACATAGGTCTCAAACTTATTTGGTAAACCATTTGGGCGCAATGGGAGCCTTAGATAGTCATTATGAAATTTTGGGAACTAACAAATTGGAAGATGAGATTTTAGAAACTAAAGTAAGGATTACAGATGATTCTGATTCCAACCTATTATTAAAGCATCTAATTAATCAAACCAAAGTGGTAGGGTTTAACGAGCTTATTCCATCAATAAACGATATTTTCATTCAAGCAGTAAAGGAGGCAAATAATGGATAAGATCTTATTAATTCTAAAACGAGAATATATTTCGCGAGTAAAAAAGAAAAGCTTTTTATTGGCCACTTTTTTAATGCCAATTTTAATTGGCGGTATGTATGCCCTAAGTATTTATCTCAGTGTAAAAGACTCTGATGAGGAATTTCTAATAAAAGTTATAGATGAAAGTGGCTATGTTGGAAACAAAATTGAAGACAAAGGGGTTGCTAAATTTGAAGTCATAACCGGTCAAATAGATTCAGTTAAAACTGATGTGGAGCAAGGAGAAGGGTTTGCCTTATTGTACATTCCTGAACTAGATTTATACAAACCGAAAGGCATAGAGCTATATACCATGCAAACTCCTGGCATGGAGCTAGAAAGCGATGTAGATGATGCCGTAGAAAATGCACTTGAAGCTACTAAAATGGATAATCTAGGGCTAAGGCAAAATACATTGGATAGTATCAAAACGCGAATAAGTATTAAATCTAAAAGTTTATCTGGTGAAGCCTCTACCGCAGGAAGTTCCACCATTGCTATGGCAATTGGTACCATTAGTGGCTTGCTCATCTATATGTTTATTATGATTTATGGTTCTCAGGTAATGCGAGCTGTAATGCAAGAAAAAACCAGCAAGATTGTTGAAATTTTGGTTTCGTCTGTAAAACCTTACCAATTGATGATGGGCAAAATTTTGGGAGTGGCATTAGTGGGTCTAACACAGTTTGCCCTCTGGATGATATTAACATTTGCTATCCTTTCCATTGGGCCAATGTTGTTAGATGTTGACCCTCAAGTTGCAGCAGATGCTGCTAGTGGAGTAAGTGTTGCAGGGAACAGCGGAGGAAATGCACAGGCTTTAGAGGCAATGGATAAACTAAATGATGTACTTGGCGAAATTAATATTCCTTTAATACTAGGTGCCTTTTTATATTTCTTTTTAACGGGTTATTTATTTAATGCAGCTTTATTTGCAATGGTGGGTTCTGCAGTAGATAGCGAAGCCGATACACAACAATTTATGATGCCCATTATGATGCCTGTGATTATAAGTATGATGATGTTGGGGCCTGTACTAAAAGACCCTGCAGGAGATTTAGCTTTTTGGCTCTCTATGATTCCATTTTCAGCACCTATTATAATGATGGTACGAATACCATTCGATGTGCCAACGTGGCAGCTAATTCTATCAATGTTAATTATGATTGGAGGCTTTTTGGGTACTACCTGGATGGCAGGACGAGTTTACAGAATAGGCATTTTAATGCACGGGGCTAAAGTAAATTATAAGGTCATCTTTAAATGGATGATGAGTAAGGATTAGACTAGCTCAAGCACACTTGCACTAAACTCTAGATATTAAACATAAGGGGTCTGTAAAGCAGACCTTTTATTATAAATTACTTTGTGCTAACTCAGCCGGAGCTTGAGGCGCTTGATCTGCGTTAGTGTAAGTTGGGCACATATAAGAAGGAGCGCAAGAACTAGCAACAAATAAGATAACAACTGCGATAATTAAACTAAGCCTTTTCATAATAGAAATATTTTGTTTTATTGATATTTCAAAGATAGAGTGGGCGATAGTCTAAATTTCTACTAATAAAGCTTGAGAACTTATTCGTTTTTAGCCTTAATTGGTGCCTAAGTCTTAATACGTAGGAGTAGTAAAAAGCTTTAAATTTGAACTAAAAACGAATAAAAATCATTTTTTATGGAAGGTTAACAATTTATCTTTACTTCATATTTTTTTAAGCAATGAGCAAGATTAGTATTCTTTTTTTGCTATTAAGTATTTCCTTTTCTTCAATAGCTCAAGAATTTATGCAACCTTCTCACCCTGTTGGAAAGGTGGAGGGCAATATTAAGCTTGATGGAAAGCTTAATGAACCTTCTTGGATAAATGCACCACTGCTCACAAATCTTAAAACAACGGTTCCGGTAGAGGGAGGTATGCCTTCGGGCAAAACAGAGGTGAGAGTACTGGCCGAAGCCAAAAACATTTATTTCTCTGTTGTTTGCTTTGATTCTGAACCTTCTAAAATTGTTAGCTTTTCTAAACTAAGAGATGCTAATTTAAATAATGAAGATCATATTAGAATTGTGATTGACCCTTCTAAAGATGGGCAATCGGGCTATATATTTGCAGTAAACCCAAGTGGAGCACGTTATGATGCATTAGTAAGCAGGCGTGGAGAGTCTGAAAATAAAAACTGGGATGGCGTTTGGGAAGCAAAAACCAGAATAACTGAATCGGGTTGGGTAGTTGAAATTAAAATTCCCATTCAAAGTATCAATTATAAAAAAAGCCTAACTGAGTGGGGTTTTAATATAGAACGAAGAATTCAGCGTAATCAAGAAACAATTCGATGGAGTAACGTAAAGAGAGATCAATGGTTTACACAAACCAGTAAGGCAGGTTTGATAACTAATTTGCCAGTATTTAGCTATGGGATAGGAACCAATATTAGGCCTTCAATCGTAGGTAATTATTCGGAAACAGGCCCAGCTTCGGATGCAGGAGAGGGGAGTGTAGTTAAGTTTCAACCGAGTTTAGATATCAATCAACGTATTGGTTCTAATATTACCTCCTCATTAACTGCCAATACTGATTTTGCAGAAACAGAAGTGGATAGCCGCCAAACAAATCTTACAAGGTTTCCACTTTTCTTTCCAGAAAAAAGATCTTTTTTTTTAGAAGGAGCCGATATTTTTGAGTTTGGCCTAGGGCTTAGAAGAGATTTGGTTCCCTTTTTCAGCAGAAGAATTGGCTTGTTCGAAGGAACCCAAATCCCCATAATTTTAGGTGGAAAAATAAATGGTAGAATTAATAAAACTGCTTTTGGGGGGTTAATTGTTGGTACTGATGCAGTTTCAACTCCAGACACCAGCATCTCTAAAACGCAAATGGGGGTGGTGCGTGTACGTCAAAATATCATGAAGGAGTCTTCATTTGGTCTCATTGGTACGTTTGGAGACCCAACAGGGCGGCAAGGAAGCTATTTGGGAGGCTTTGATTACACCTATCAAACCACAAGCTTTAAGGGGAATAAAAATGTACTTATTGGAGCTACGGCTCTTTATACTAATCGTAAAGATTTAAGTGGAGACCAAACGGCATTCTCTTTTAAATTTGACTATCCTAATGATTTGTGGGATCTCTCATTTACCTATCTAAGAATCGGAGACGCATTCGACCCTTCACTTGGTTTTGTGCCTCGAAAGGCGATTAATAGGTATCGGTTGGGTGTTGTGTATGCTCCTCGCCCAGAGTGGGAATTGGTAAGGCAAATGTTTAATGAGCTATTCTTATCTTATGTATCAGACTTAGAAGGAAACTGGGAATCCTATCAAATTTTTACAGCCCCAATTAATTGGCGGTTCGAAAGTGGTGACCGAGTGGAGGCCAACTTTGTGCCTACAGGAGAAAACTTGCCATTTGATTTTGAAATAGCTGAAGGTGTCATTATTCCTACTGCAGCCTATCATTTTATTAGGTATAGAGGAGAGGTTGGCTTTGCAGCCAAACGAAAGGTAAACGGGCAAGCAAGTTGGTGGTTTGGGTCATTTTATGATGGCAATTTAGATACCTATGAGATAGAATTAAATTGGAATCCTTTTAAAATACTCACATTTGAGTTTCAAGGAATTAGAAATATTGGGAGTTTACCAGGAGGTAATTTTGATCAAACCTTAATTGGAGGAAGAGTACGACTTAATGTAACTCCAGATTTGCAGCTAAATAGCTTTGTGCAATACGATACAGATACAAAATCAGTAGGAGTAAATTCAAGGCTTCATTATATATTTCTTCCTTTGGGAGATATTTTTGTGGTATATAACCACAATACGGTGCAAGATTTAAATGAGAATTGGCAATTAAACTCAAGCCAACTTATTATTAAAGCTAGGTACACCTTTAGGTTGTAATTTTTCTTATCTTGTTTTCGCCACAACGAAAGTCATTCCGCAGGAATCTTAGCCACATAGAAAGATAAAATCGATAACCATTAGCACAAGTGGACACTTGCGCTAGACTAATTACTATAAATCGTTTTGTACTAACTCAGCAGGAGCCTGTGGTGCTTGGTCTGCGTTTGTATAAGTAGGGCACATATAAGTAGGAGCACAAGAACTTGCAACAAATAAGATAACAACTGCGATAATTAGACCAAGCCTTTTCATAATGGTACGTTTTTGGTTTTTTTTCGTTTTAATTATAATTCAAAGGTATAGCTGTTCAATCATTATTTTACTCATAAGAATATACGATAACTCATTGGTTTTTAGCCCTAAGCAAAAAGTAAGATTAAACACGTAGTCTAATTTTCTATGGCTCCAATAATAAGGTTAAACTTAAGAGAAATCATACTTAATTAAGTGAGGTTTTGTGCCATGTAATTACACCTGCTCAGAGGACTCTGAGTTAAAAGGTGAAAAAGAAAATACAGTTGCCCCCTTGTTGGTGTTGTTTCACCAATATGCGTTATTAGTTCGTTGGTTAAAAGACCCCAAAATGGTGGATGAAACAGGTAATTGAAAGCATAAAAAAAGGCTGCCTTGGAGCAGCCTTTTAATACATTTAATATGTTTCTATCCGTGCATCAATTCTTTCTTCGCTAATAATTCTTCTTCTGTTTCAGGGTGGTCTTCATCTACATGAATAGAATCCGCAGGACAAACAGATACACACTGAGGCTCATCGTGGAATCCTTTACATTCGGTACATTTATCTGCTACGATAAAGAAAAACTCGTCCGAAAGGGCTTCTTGTTTTTCATCTGCATCTTTTTCAGTACCGTCAGGTAATGTAAAAGAACCGCTTAGGTTGGTTCCGTCAGCATACGACCATTCTTCATCCGGCTCATAAATAGCGTTGTTTGGGCACTCAGATACACACGCATCGCAATTAATACAATCATCATTTATTACTAACATAATAGCTATCTTTTAAAAGTTATTTGCTTTTTTTCTGTCGCAAATGTAAAATACAAAATTTAACTTAATAACATCATTTTTTTATTTGGAATTATTCTAAAGAGACGAAAATTAAGTCCTCAAAAAAAATAAAGTAAATATAATTTTTTTTAAGTAAATATAATTTTTTAAACAGCTCTATTTTGGCTATTTTAAGCTTTTTTCAGGAAGAGAAATAAACACTGACCAAATATTCGGTTTTTTATGATTTAACTCATATTTTTAGTTTTAGAGACGACCTACCTTGGCGGCTCGAAAAAAGACTTTAATTTTTTTAATTGAATATATATGGGAACAACTGCTATTAATGAGGTGGATAAGGTTGTGATAAAATTTGCCGGAGATTCTGGCGATGGAATGCAACTTACTGGTACTCAGTTTACTGGAACCTCTGCTTTATTGGGTAATGATATTGCCACCTTTCCTGATTATCCCGCTGAAATTAGAGCTCCGCAAGGAACAGTGGCTGGTGTGTCAGGATTTCAGGTGCATATTGGACAAGCACATATTCATACCCCGGGAGATAACCCGGATGTGCTGGTGGCTATGAATGCAGCTGCATTAAAAGCTAACTTAAGGGATGTAGCTAAAGGGAAAACGATTATTGTAGATACCGATAATTTTAAACGTAAAGATTGGGAAAAAGCAGGATTTGCTGAGGATCCCTTATCTAGTGGAGAACTGAGAGAGTATCATGTAATTGAGGCGCCTATGACTGCACTTACTAAAACGGCTTTAGAAGGGCTCGGGCTCGATAATAAAAGTATTGTAAGAAGTAAAAACATGTTCGCCTTAGGTATGGTGTATTGGATGTTCAGTCGTCCGTTAGAATACACCGAGCGATTTTTGAAAGGTAAATTTGGTAAAAAACCAGAAGTTTTAGCAGGTAATATAAAAGCATTAAAAGCAGGGTTTAATTATGCGGATACGATAGAAGCGTTTTCTTCTGCAAGTGCAGTATTACCGGCAGATATGGCTCCCGGGCTTTATAAAAATGTAATGGGCAATGAGGCTACTGCCTGGGGGTTCTTAGCTGCAGCTGAAAAATCTGGAAAAGAGCTTTTCTTAGGATCATATCCTATTACCCCAGCAACAGATATTTTGCAAGAATTAGCTAAGCATCGTCATTTTGGCGCTAAGGTTTTTCAGGCAGAAGATGAAATTGCAGGAATTACCTCAGCCATTGGTGCAGCTTTTGCAGGCGACTTGGCCATTACAACTACTTCAGGTCCTGGCTTAGCACTTAAAGGCGAAGCACTTGGCTTAGCAGTTATGACAGAGCTTCCTTTAGTTGTAGTTGATGTTCAGCGTGGTGGCCCTTCTACTGGTTTGCCCACTAAAACAGAGCAATCTGATTTAATGCAAGCTTTATATGGTAGAAATGGGGAAAGCCCTGTAGTAGTAGTAGCTGCCAAATCTCCTGCCGATTGTTTTTCGATGGCGTTTAGAGCAGCTAAAATTGCACTTGAGCATATGACTCCCGTATTATTACTTACAGATGGCTATGTAGCCAATGGGTCTCAACCTTGGAAAATTCAACATACTGAAGACTTAGACGATATCACTCCGCATGAAGCTGATAAGTCAATGCAAAATTGGCAACCTTATGAAAGAGATACTGCTTCTTTAGCAAGATATTGGGCGTATCCAGGGCAAGAAGGTTATGAGCATAGAATTGGAGGTCTTGAAAAAGATGAGCTTACAGGTAATGTTTCATATACCCCTGAGAATCATGAAAAAATGACTCATGTGAGGGAAGAAAAAGTGCAACGAGTTGCCAATTATATTCCAGAGCTGGAAGTGGATGGAGCTCAAGAAGGAGATTTACTAGTTGTTGGATGGGGTGGAACTTATGGTTCACTGTTAACGGCAATTAACCAATGTGCTGCTCAGAATAAAAAAGTGGGCTTAGCCCACTTTAGTTATATCAAACCTTTACCAAAAAATACCGCTGAGGTATTTGGTAAGTACAAGAAAATTTTAGTTGCAGAGCTTAACCAAGGTCAGTTGGTTAAATACTTAAGAGGAGAACTTCCTCAGTTTACCTACCAGCAATTTAATAAAACACAAGGGTTGCCATTTAGAGTGGTTGAGTTAGCCCACGCTATTAACAAAACCCTAGAAGAGAAATAATTATGTCAGTAGAAACATTAGAATATACCGCAAAAGATTTTTCTAGCGACCAGGAAGTGAAATGGTGCCCGGGTTGTGGCGATTATGCCATTTTAAAAGCCGTTCAAAAGGCAATGCCTTTGATCGGGCGTAAAAAAGAAGATATTGTGTTTGTGTCGGGCATTGGTTGCTCATCACGTTTTCCATATTATATGGATACGTATGGTTTCCATAGTATCCACGGGCGTGCCCCAGCAATTGCGACTGGTGTTAAATTGGCCAACCCCAATTTAAGTGTTTGGCAAATTACGGGCGATGGCGATGCCTTAGCTATTGGAGGTAATCATTTCATTCATTTAATACGAAGAAATGTGAGTATAAATGTGCTTTTGTTTAACAACCGAATTTACGGATTAACAAAAGGGCAGTTTTCTCCTACTACTAATTTAGGGCAATCCACAAAATCGTCTCCTCAAGGAACCATTGATAATCCATTTAATCCTGGTGAATTAGTATTAGGTGCTAACGGACATTTCTTTGCACGAGCAACAGATACCAATGCCAAAGCATTAACCGCCATATTAGTGGAGGCTGAAAAGCATCAAGGAGCATCTATTGTAGAAATTTTACAGAACTGTGTAATTTTTAATAAAGATATCTTCTCAAATTACACGGCCAAAGATGTTAAGCTTGATAATCAATTACACGTAGAGCATGGCCAACCAATGATTTTTGGATCTAACTCTGATAAAGGCTTAAAACTAAATGGCTTCAAACTAGAGATAGTTACCATTGGTGAAGATGGCATTACCGAAGATGATATTTTAGTACACGATGCACACGAAGAAGATTCTACACTTCATAATATGTTAGTGAAATTACAAATGCCTGTTGTTACAGGTATTATCCGATCATTTCAGGAAGATTCATTCGAAATAAGAATGAAAAAACAAGTGGAAGAAGTGGAAAAAAACTCTCCTTTTAAATCGGTAAATGATTTATTGGAAAGCGGTGAAACTTGGGAAATTAAATAAGCAATGGGCAACGAAGCAATAATTCTGTTCATTATTCTGGGTGTGGTATTGGTAGGTGGAGCCATTGTGTTCTCCTACTTTGTTTCCCCAAAAGTACCTCAGAAAATGAAAGAAGATACTTTTGAGTGCGGTATCGAAACTCAAGGGTCTTCTTGGATTCAGTTTAAAGTAGGGTATTATTTATTTGCTATCCTCTTCCTCATCTTTGATGTAGAAACAATTTTTATTGTTCCTTGGGCTGTGGTAATGAAAGATTTAGGGATTGTTGCCTTTATTGAAATTGTAATTTTCTTTTTCATACTTGGGCTTGGCCTTTTATATGCTTGGAAAAAAGACGCATTAAGATGGGAATAGATATAGACAACATTCAGAACCCTTCAAATATCCCAGAGGACTTTCCTGGAAAGGTAATTGGAGCTGGAAATGGAGCTAACATCATTGTTACTTCGTTCGATAAAATTGTGAATTGGTCACGATCAAATTCGCTTTGGCCGCTCACGTTTGGAACCAGTTGCTGTGCCATCGAAATGATGCAGACAGGAGCTTCTCGCCACGATTGGTCACGATTTGGATTTGAAGTAGCTCGTGCTACTCCACGCCAGGCCGATATGATTGTGATTGCAGGCACTATTGTAAATAAAATGGCACCTGTGCTTCGTAGATTATACGAGCAAATTGCCGATCCTAAATATGTAATCGCAATGGGAGCCTGTGCTATATCAGGAGGCCCATTTTTTTATAATACATATTCGGTAGTAAAAGGGGCTGACCATATTATTCCGGTAGATGTATATGTGCCCGGTTGCCCACCAAGGCCAGAAGCCTTGCTGGATGGCATTATGAAATTACAAGATAAAATAAAAGATTCTTCGATGATGGATAAAAAACCAACTTTGGAAGAATTTGATAAAGGGTTATAATTTTTTGTATTAGTGTTAACTAAAAACAACATATTAGAATTTCTACATGATAATAAGGAGTACCTTATGGAAAAGTACTTTTTAGATAAAATAGGTCTTGTTGGCTCTTTTTCACGTGGCGATTTTAATGAGAATAGTGATATTGATCTCATTGTGTACTTTAACAAGGATGCAAAGAATAATAGAATTTATAGGTTATATATGGGGCTTCAGCAAGAGATGAAAAACCATTTTAATAGAGATGTAGATATTATTGCCAATGGAAGAGTGTTGCCTGCTTTTGAAAAGAAAATAAAAAGAGAAGCTCTCTATGTTTAAAGATGATGACATACAGAATTTGGAAAATATTCTTTGGGCTATTTCAAAAATTGAAACTAGTTTAGCAGGGGTTACATCGTCATTGGAATTAGACTCAAATGAAGAAAAATATGACTCAATAATAGTAGATTGATGAATATTGGGGAGTCAGCTAAAAAGTAAAGGAAAAATGGAGTAACCACTTGAAACAATGAATTTGTACTTATGAAAATGCTTAGAAAGCCAACGTATGCAGGGTTAGTGGAAAATAAAGACGTTCAAGATATTTTATTTTGGGCTTTGGAAAAGACACCATCTCAAAGGCTTTCAGAATCATGGAGATTGCATTGCATAAATAATAATATACCTTTTGATGCCAAAATTGATAAAACGGTTGTAAAAGCATCTTTAAGAAATGAGCAATAATATTTTTAATCCTGATTTTGAGGAATATATAGAATTGCTAAATAAATATAAAGTTGAATATATATTAGTAGGAGGAATGGCTGTTAATATTTATGGTTATAGAAGAACTACAGGTGATATGGATTTATTTGTGAACCCAACAAAGGAAAATCATAAAAAATTAATTAAAGTACATAACGAGTTTGGGATGCACTTGGGCGAGATGGCTGTTTTGGAAAGTTTTTTAGATACGCAGAAATATGATGTTTACACTTTTGGTGTTTCTCCTGTTCAAATAGATATAATGACAGCTTGTAAAGGTGTTAATTTTAGTGATGCTTATAAACAAGTGTTTAAGGTAAAAATCGACAATGGCATTGAGGTTAATGTTATAAAATACGGACAACTTCTAGAAGCGAAAAGGGCTTCAGGAAGAACAAGAGATAAAGCTGATATTGAAGAGCTGGAAAGAATAAAATCTAGAAATAAAGGTTTAAATAAGGGGTAAAATGGACAGAGAAAGCCTACAAAAGAAAATTGCTACTTGGAGCTCTGAAGTTGAGTTTTCAGCCGAACCCGTTTTGGCAGATGAAGAAGCAGGTGTAAAAGCCTCTCCTGGAACTCAGTTTTTAGAAGTTATCATTAAGCCAAATCAGTTGTTGGAGTTTGCTGAAAAACTACGCAACGAAGCCGATATGCAATTTAACTTTATGTTCAGTCTTACTTGTGTTGATTTTGCCGATCATTTTATGATGGTCTATCATCTTCGTTCGATTGAGCTGGAACACGAATTGGTACTCAAAGTAAAAATTGAAGATAAAGACAAGCCTGTGGTTGAAACCTTATGCCATATTTGGCGAACTGCAGAATACCTCGAACGCGAGGTCTATGATTTGTTTGGTGTGGTGTTTACCAATCATCCTGATTTGAGAAGAATCTTGCTAGATGATGATTGGAAAGGCTACCCTCTGAGAAAAGATTATGTGGATTCTGTAAATATAATTTCATTATGATAGCCGAGGAAGCAATAAAAGAGGGAATCAAAACCCAAGAGTACTTTATCAATATGGGGCCTCAGCACCCTTCTACACACGGTGTGCTACGGTTGATGTTGGAGCTTGATGGTGAAATTATTAAAAAGGTTATTCCTCATATTGGTTATGTGCATCGTTCCATCGAAAAAATGTGCGAGAAAGATACCTATCGGCAGATTGTGCATGTAACCGATCGTATGGATTACCTCAGTAACCATATGAACAACGAGGCTGTTTGCCTTTTGGTGGAAAATGCGCTAGAAATTGAAGTGAGTGATCGTGTAAAAGTAATTCGCACGATTATGTCTGAACTTACTCGTTTATCATCGCACCAATTATGGTGGGGTGTAATGGGAATGGATTTAGGAGCTCTAACAGGGTTTTTATATGGCTTCAGAGATCGTGAGTTGATTAACGATATTTTCGAAGAAACATGCGGAGCTCGTTTAACCATGAATTATAATACACCCGGTGGTGTAATGTTTGATATTCATCCAAATTTTGTAAAACGGGTTAAGGACTTTATAACTCATTTTAAAACGAAATTGCCGGAATACGATGACCTCCTTTCTAATAATGTAATTTTTAGAAATAGAACAGAAGGCATCGGTACCTTATCTAAGGAGGACGCTATTTCTTATGGAATTACGGGCCCTACAGGTAGAGCTTCTGGATTCTCAAACGATATTCGTAAGCACAAACCTTACAGTGCTTATGACCGAGTTGATTTTAAAGAAATTGTGATGGACACGGGCGATACCTACTCAAGATACAAAGCTCGTATGCTTGAAATGTGGGAATCTATGTCGATTATTGAACAATTGATAGATAATATTCCTGAAGGAGAAATTCAATCATCGGCTGTAAAGGCGGTAATTAAATTACCTAAAGGAGAGTTTTTTCAAAGTGTAGAAACCGCTCGTGGCGAACTAGGCGTATATGTGGTAAGTGATGGTACTAAAAGTCCTTACCGTATAAAATTTAGGTCACCAGGCTTCTCAAATTTATTTGTTTTAGACCATATGGTTAGAGGATATAAAATTGCTGATTTGGTAGCAATGATGTCCACCATCGATTTGGTTGTACCTGATATTGATCGTTAATGCTAAATTTTTAAACTATGGATCTTTTTTCACCCCTTACTAATAGCATTCACGAATACCTAGTTGGCGTTCTTTCTCCAACAATGGTTACCGTTGCAGAATGGTCGCTTATAGGAATTACACTAATTCTTTTTGTGGCACTTTCCGTTATGGGTTTAGTGTATATGGAACGGAAAGTTGCGGCTTTCTTTCAATTAAGGATTGGCCCAAACCGAGTAGGTAAATGGGGCTTATTACAAACCTTGGCTGATTTTTTAAAGCTGTTAATGAAAGAGCATATTACGGCTCGTTCAGCAGATAAATTTCTATTTAACCTAGCGCCATTTATCATTGTGATAGCAGCGTTTTTAGCGATTGGAGCTATCCCATTTGCAATGGGTCTGCATATTATGGATATTAATATTGGTGTGTTTTATATTTCAGCTGTTTCATCTATTGGTGTGTTGGGTATATTAATTGGAGGTTGGGCTGGTAATAATAAGTACTCACTTATTGGAGCACTACGAAGTGGAGCCCAAATAATTAGTTACGAAATTTCAGCAATGCTTTCCTTATTGGTTATTGTGGTACTTGCAGGCGATTTGCAATTAAGTGCCATTATCGAAAGCCAAGCAGATGGCTGGTGGATTTTTAAAGGACATATTCCTGTGTTTATTGCCTTTGTGATTTTCTTAATTGCAGGTACAGCAGAAACAAACCGTGGTCCTTTTGATATGGCAGAGGCCGAATCAGAATTAACGGCAGGTTTTCATACAGAGTACTCAGGTATTAAATTTGCGATGTTCTTTTTAGCAGAATATGTAAATTTATTTATCATAGCTGCAGTAGGCGCAACGGTCTTTTTAGGCGGTTGGATGCCATTTCACATTGGAACTTGGGAGGCTTTCAACGGTATTATGGATTATATACCATCCGTGGTTTGGTTCTTCGGAAAAACGTTCTTCATTATCGGATTGATTATGTGGTTTAAGTGGACCTTCCCACGACTGCGTATTGATCAACTCTTAGTGTTAGAGTGGAAATATTTATTACCTATTAACCTAGTAAACCTACTAGTTGTGGCATTTATTGCTATGATGGGCTGGCATTTTTAAGAAATAATAATGAGTGCAATCACTACATATTTTAAAGATATTTATCTAGGAATTAAAACCCTGCTGACAGGGATGAGGGTTACTGGGTATTATTTTACGCATGCTCGTAAAGAGATTATTACGCAGCAGTATCCTGAAAACAGGGATACATTAAAAATGTTCGATCGATTTAGAGGAGTAGTTATAATGCCTCACGATGAGAATAACGAACATTCATGCACAGGTTGTTCCGCCTGTGAACTTGCCTGCCCAAATGGTTCTATCGAAATCATGTGGCAACGAGTGCTCGACCCCGAAACAGGAAAGAAAAAGAAAGCAATTGAAAAGCATGTGTACCACCACTCCATGTGTACACTATGTAATTTATGTATTATAGCCTGCCCAACGGATGCCATTAAAATGGGACAATCATTTGAGCATGCTACATTCGATCGAAAAGATTTAACTATGGTTTTAAATAAACCCGGATCAAAAATCCGTAAAGGTGTAGAAGAATAATGGAAAAGATTATTTTTTACATCCTCGCCCTCGCTATTGTGCTGTTTTCTGTGATGACAGTAACCAGTAGAAATATTTTAAGAGCAGCCATCTATTTGTTGTTTGTATTAATGTCAACGGCTGGCCTTTACTTTATGCTTAATTATAACTTTCTGGCAGCAGTTCAGCTTACTGTTTATTCAGGAGGTGTAGTAGTGCTCATTGTTTTTGCTGTGCTACTTACAGCCCGAATGGATCATAAATTAGAAGCTGTTGGTTCGATAAAATCCATCGCTTCCATTCTATTATTATTAAGTGGGTTGGGCGTAATACTTTGGGCAATAATGGGCTACTCATTTGTACCCAACGGAATGGCCGAAGGAGCGCATGATGTTAAAGCCGTTGGAATGAGCTTATTGAGCTATGGAAATTATGGCTATGTGCTTCCGTTCGAAGTAATAAGTGTTTTATTATTGGCCTCTATGATAGGCGCCATTATGATTGCTAAACGATACAAAAAATGATTGAAGGAGTAGGAGTAACCGAATTTTTGGTGGTTTCAACCATTATGTTTTTCATAGGCATTTATGGGTTTGTGGTACGCAAAAACCTAATCACCATTTTAATGTCAGTTGAGTTGATTCTCAATTCTGTCAATATCAATTTTGTGGTATTTAATAAATACCTCTATCCGGATTTATTGCAGGGATATATGATTAGCCTTTTTGTCATTGGTATTGCAGCTGCTGAAGCCGCAGTGGCCATAGCCATTATTTTAAATGTATATCGAAATCTGCAAGGTATTGATATAGAACATATAAACACGATGAAACACTAACGCTATGCAGATCGATTTTTCTTATGTTATTTGGATTCCGGCTGTACTATTAGTCTCATTTTTAGTAGTAGGGCTTTTTGGTAATAAGCTAAAACCAATGCTTTCTGGAGCCATTGCAACCTTGGCAATTTTGCTGGGCATGGTGTTGTCTTATACAGCAGCGTTTCAGTACTTTTTAGGCAGGGGGTTGGTTGATGGAACCTATCAAACATTTATTCCTCAGAACTGGGAGTGGCTCAGTTTTTACGATACGCTTGTTATAAAGTTGGGTGTTATGATCGACCCTATTTCCATTATGATGTTGGTGGTAGTTACCACTATTTCGTCTATGGTGCATATTTATAGCTTTGGTTATATGAAAGGGGAACAAGGATTTGAACGTTTTTACGCTTACTTATCCTTATTTAGCTTTTCAATGATTGGTTTAGTGATAGCCACTAACATCTTTCAGATGTATATTTTCTGGGAGCTTGTGGGTGTATCTTCATTCTTACTTATAGGATTTTATTATACCAAACCATCCGCAGTTGCTGCTTCTAAAAAAGCATTTATTGTTACAAGGTTTGCAGATTTTGGCTTCTTAGTGGGAATCCTAGTACTTTCCTATTATACAAAAACATTCGATTTTCAAGAGCTCATGAGCCCAGACAATGCTGCCATTACTAATATGACGGGCATCTCATTTATGGGTATGTCGGTGCTGTCTTGGGCATTGCTACTCATATTTATGGGTGGTGCTGGTAAATCGGCCATGTTTCCACTACATATTTGGCTGCCCGATGCAATGGAAGGCCCAACCCCAGTTTCTGCATTAATTCACGCAGCAACAATGGTTGTGGCAGGTGTATATTTAGTAGCGCGTTTATTTGGCCTCTATGTACTACACGCCCCCGATGCTTTAGCAGTTGTGGCAGGCGTAGGTGCATTTACCTCCTTATTTGCTGCACTCATTGCAGTAACTCAAACTGATATTAAACGGGTGCTGGCATTTTCAACGATGTCGCAAATCGGCTATATGATGTTAGCATTGGGCGTATCTGGTTATGTGGGCGCAGAAGGACTTGGTTTTACGGCTTCTATGTTTCACTTATTTACCCACGCAATGTTTAAAGCGCTATTGTTCTTAGGGGCAGGTGCGGTTATTCACGCAGTGCATAGCAACGAAATGGGCGATATGGGTGGTCTTAGAAAGTACTTACCTATTACACATATTACTTTTTTAATTGCTGCATTGGCTATTTCAGGTATACCTCCTTTTGCAGGGTTCTTTAGTAAGGATGAAATTTTGGCTGCAGCTTATGAAAGCAACCAATTATACTTCTGGACAGAATGGGCAGTAGCAGGGCTTACCGCTTTCTATATGTTTAGATTATACTTTAATATTTTCTGGGGCAATAAGCGAGAGTACGAGCACAAGCCTCACGAGGCTCCGTTCTCTATGTCATTTGCTTTAATTTTCTTAGCTATCATGACATCGATTGTTGGGTTTATTCCTTTCAGCCATTACGTAGCTCCTTCGCTTATTCCTTTTGAAACACATTTTCATTGGAACATAGCCATTCCTTCGGTAGCTATTGGCGTATTTGGAATTGTGGTAGCAGCGATACTTTACATTAAACCAAAATCCACTGCTGATAAAATTGCAAATGCAATGCCTGGGCTTTATAAATTGAGTTTACGCAAGTTTTATATAGATGAAATTTATGTGTGGGTAACTCATTCTATTATTTTTAATTCTATTGCACGACCTATTGCTTGGTTCGATAAAAAAGTGGTTGATGGATCAATGGATGGAATGGCGTGGGTTACAAACAAGGTGTCGGATAAAACCAAAGGCTTGCAATCTGGCCAATTACAACAATATGCATTTGTAATGATTGCAGGTGTAGTTGGGCTGGCATTATTTATACTTTACTGGTCTAATAGATAGAGAATAATGGATAAATTAAGTTTACTAATATGGGTGCCAGTTATCACAATGATTGTGATGGCATTTGTAAATGATTCAAAAGTAAAGTGGGTTGGAGCCATAGGTGCAGCAGTGCAGCTGATTCAATCGGTTTTATTATTGTTCTCATTTTTTGCAGCAAGAGAGGCAGGCGATACATCCGAAATGCTTTTTACAACGGATATAGTTTGGTATAAATACCTCAATATTCACTATGCTACTGGCGTAGATGGAGTTTCCATCGCATTGATTTTACTAACCAGTATCATCGTTTTTACAGGGGTATTTGCTTCTTGGGAAATTAAAGACAGAACCAAGGAGTTTTTTATTACCCTTTATATGTTGGCTACTGGGGTATTTGGCTTTTTTATCTCGCTGGATTTATTCACAATGTTCTTATTCTACGAGCTAGCGGTAATTCCAATGTACCTATTAATTGGTATTTGGGGAACAGGGCCAAAAGAATACTCTGCAATGAAGTTGACCTTAATGTTAATGGGAGCTTCGGCCTTTTTACTGGTAGGTATTTTAGGTATCTATTTTAACTCGGCTCTAGATGGAGGTCAGTTGACGTTTAACTTTATTGAGATTTCAAAAATTGATATTCCAGCTTCGGCACAATATTTCTTCTTTCCATTAACGTTTATAGGCTTTGGAGTGCTGGGTGCTTTATACCCATTTCATACCTGGTCACCAGATGGTCACGCATCGGCACCAACAGCCGTTTCAATGTTGCACGCAGGTGTGCTTATGAAATTAGGAGGCTATGGAGCATTAAGAATTGCCGTAATGTTAATGCCCGAAGGTGCACACCATTACCAATGGATATTTATCATATTGGCAACCATAGGAGCCGTGTATGGAGCATTCGGAGCCATTTGGCAAAAAGATTTAAAATATATCAATGCCTATTCATCTGTAAGTCATTTGGCGTTTATTCTGTTTGCAGCTTTAATGTTTAATCAGGTTGCCTTTGAAGGTGCGGTATTACAAATGATTTCGCACGGATTAATTACAGCTCTTTTCTTTGCTTTAATTGGTATGATTTACAGTCGTACAAAAACACGTAATATCAACGAAATGGGTGGGCTTATGAAAGTGATGCCTGTATTGGGTGTAGCCTATTTTATAGCAGGGTTTGCCTCTTTAGGCTTGCCTGGTTTTAGTGCCTTTGTAGCTGAAATGACCATCTTCGTTGGAGCTTTCCAAAATGAGCAGATGTTTATTAGAGTGGCAACTATCCTAGTAATTTCATCCATTGTGATTACTGCGGTGTATGTTTTACGAGCAGCAGGCACTATGTTGATGGGCGCCATTAAGAACAAAGATTTTGAATTGCTTCCCGATGCACATTGGTATGATAAGGTGGCAGTGTTTGTATTAATAGCTGTTATCGCAGGTATGGGTATGTTCCCAAATTGGTTAGCCACAATGATTTATGATGGCTTAGGCCCTATGTTTGAACGTTTTGTAGCGAATTAATAGTATTTGAAATTTTGATGAGCAAAACTGCCAAAATAAAAGTTGAGGATAAATTAATCTCTATTGTAAAAAGAGACGAGGAAGACTATATCTGTTTAACAGATATGTTGGCAGCAAAAGATGGGAGTTTTTTTATTGCAGATTGGTTAAGAAACAGGAATACACTAGAATTTTTAAGTGTTTGGGAGAAAATAAATAACCCAGATTTTAATTATGGCGAATTCGCCATAATTAGAAATCAATCAGGACTTAACAGTTTTAAGGTAAGTGTAAAAGAATGGGTAAGCAAAACTAATGCTGTTGGAGTTTTTTCAAAAGCAGGAAGATACGGAGGCACGTATGCCCATAAAGATATCGCCTTTGAATTTGGTACTTGGATAAGCCCAACGTTTAAATTGTACTTAATAACAGAGTATCAACGACTAAAGGAAATTGAAACCAACCAATATAATCTTGAATGGAATTTTAAACGAATTTTAAGCAAAGCAAATTACTATATTCAAACAGATGCAGTTAATAAATACTTATTGCCGAAAAAAAATTATAGTGAGGATAAAAAATGGTTAATATATGCGGAAGAAGCAGACCTGCTAAATGTTGTATTGTTTAAATGTATGGCTAAAGATTGGCGGGAAGCAAATGCAAAGCAGGCTGAAGAAGGAATGAATATCAGAGATACTGCAAGCATTAATGAACTCGCAGTTTTGTCAAATCTGGAAAGCTTAAATGCAGAAATGATTAAGTCAGATGTAAACAAGGAAATAAGGTTTAATAAATTACTAAATATGGCCACCTATCAACTTACTATCTTAAATGAAAAAGATTTTATGAAAGCATTGAAAAAATTGAGCGGTGCAACCTATATTGAAGAAAAGAAAAGACCTAAGAAAAATTAATTTTTATAATGGATTTATCAAATATTATAATAATGCGCAACGAACTATCACTTATTGTGGTAGTGCTTTTACTGTTGATGGCAGAAATTTTTTCTTCTAAAAACGCGCGATACATGCTGCTTAATGTAGCCACAGGACTATTTGCATTGCATACTATTCTAGGGTTTCTACCAGCAGAAACTGGAGAGCTATTTGGAGGCATGTATCGAAATACACCATTAATTATATTAATGAAAAATATACTTAATATTGGTGTTTTAGTAGTACTTTTTCAGGTGCAAGGATGGCTGAAAAAGCCAGAGAATAATAACCGATCATTGGAGTTTTATTTACTCACCTTCTCAACCTTAATGGGAATGAGTTATATGATTTCGGCAGGTGATTTTTTAATGCTGTATTTAGGACTAGAGCTAGCAACTATTCCAATCGCAACACTAGCTGCCTACGATGTATATCGAATGAAATCAACCGAAGCAGGTATCAAACTCATTTTATTAGCGGCACTATCATCAGGGATTATGCTCTACGGAATTTCGTTAATTTATGGAACAACAGGCAGCCTCTATTTTAATGAGGTAATGGGCAATTTACAGATGAACCCTTTGCAAATATTAGCAACAGTGTTCTTTATTTCTGGCTTAGCATTTAAAATATCGTTGGTGCCATTCCATTTATGGACAGCCGATGTGTACGAAGGAGCACCAACCAATGTAACAGGGTACCTTTCAGTAATATCTAAAGGAGCTTCTGTGTTTGTGCTGATTACCATTTTGTTTACGGTGTTTAAAGAAATGTCAGATGCTTGGCAACCATTATTAATGGTAATGGCCGTTGTTACTATGGTAGTGGGCAACCTATTTGCCATAAGGCAACAAAACTTGCAACGGTTTTTAGCCTTTTCATCTATTGCCCAAGCTGGCTTTATATTACTAGGAATGATAAGCGGCACCACTTATGGAATGGCAACGGTAATCTATTTTATCTTGGTGTATGTATTCTCAAATTTAGCTGCATTTGGTGTGGTTTCTATTGTAAAAAATGCAACTGGCAAAGATAGTATTGATGATTATAATGGGTTTTACTCGACCAACCCCATGTTAAGTATGGTAATGTTGTTGGCCTTGTTTTCATTGGCAGGCATTCCTCCATTGGCAGGCTTCTTTGGCAAATTTTTCTTATTTGCTGCAGTGGCTGAGCAAGGAATGTATTGGTTAGTATTAATAGCAGTAATCAACACCATTGTTTCACTGTATTACTATTTGCTAGTAGTCAAAGCCATATTTGTTGTACGGGTTGATAACCCAATAGAGCCTATTAAAGGAGAGCTTTTAGCTCGTGTGGGATTAGTAATAACTGTTATTGGTATTCTTGTAATAGGTATCTACAGTCCTATTTTTGAATGGGTACAAGCACTTAGTTTTGGATTATAATTAACTCATTCAATTATTAACTCATTCAATCATTAGATAATATGGCACTGAATTCAGGTAAACATACAGAGAAAGAAATTAACGAAGTACGTTGTAAGGTGCTTGAGAAAGGCGTTTCTAAAGAACGAACTGAGTTTCTAAAAGACCTCTTAGAATTTAATGGACTAACCGTTCAGATCGAAGAGGAGAAAAGAAAAACAGAAGAAGACCCAATAACCTATATCATTGGAGTAACAGATATTACGTTTAATCCGGTGTTGGCAGTATATAAGTTTATGCTCAAAACCAAAGATGGTAGAAAGGTTTCCCCAGCTTATTATGAGCAAATTAGTGATGATACTCGACCCGAGTACTATGAATTAGAAGCATAATTCTTCCGTCATTCTGAGCATAGCGAAGAATCTCTTAATTACTTCCAATTTTTACTAGATAGGCAATAAAAATAATGACACCCGAAGAATTAGCCATAAAGATCAAAGAAACACAAGGACTACTTGTGTACTTTAAAAATGATTTTTGTGGCCCTTGTGTGGCTCTACGCCCCAAAGTGGACGATTTGATGCAATCTAAATTCCCTAAAATGGAAATGGTAATTGTAGATAGCTTTGAAAATCCATCTCTGGCAGGAAAGTATAATGTATTTGGAAACCCAACCCTTTTAGTTTTTTTTGAAGAGCGAGAGTACATCCGTAAAAGCAAATACATCTCAATGCCAGAGCTACAAAGTGAAATTGAACGGTATTATAAAATGGTGTTTGAAGCCTAATACAACCTCCTGTGGATAAATTAGAAATATTAAGAAAGCACCTTTCATTAAAAGTACATATTTCTGATTCAGATTTTAATAAATTTATTGAGCTTACCGAGCGAGTTAAACTAAGCAAAGGAGAGATGTTTATACGAGAAGGTCGCATAGCCAAACACCAAGCCTTTTTATTAAGTGGAGTAATGGGAGCTTATAATTTAGATGCCAAAGGTTCTATTAACCTAAGTTCGGGATAAGAATTTAGATTTAATATTTGGCTAACTTTGTCATCTATGCCTAACGAATACATTTGGAATATTAAACCCTTACCTGATGAAAAAGACATTCAAGCACTATCAGAGGTAATCAATACAAATCCAATTATTTCGGCTCTCTTAATACAGCGGGGGATATCTAATTTTGAAGAGGCTAAAACATTCTTTCGTCCTTCGCTAGACAGGTTGCACGATCCGTTTTTGATGAAGGACATGGAAGTAGCTTCTGAGCGGTTAGCAAAGGCAGTTAAGGGAAAAGAAAAAATACTTATTTATGGAGACTATGACGTAGATGGCACCACATCGGTAGCCTTGGTCTATAAGTTTTTATCCAATTATAGCACCAATTTGGAGTACTACATTCCAGATAGATACGAAGAAGGGTATGGTGTATCAATGAAAGGAGTGGAATGGGCAGCGGCCAATAAATTCGATTTAATCATTAGCCTTGACTGTGGAATTAAAGGACACGCGCCAATAGCAAGAGCGCGGGAATTAGGTATGGATTTTATTGTGTGTGATCATCACACACCGGGAGAAACATTACCAAATGCAACTGCCATATTGGATCCCAAACAATCGGATTGTGATTATCCTTTCAAAGAGCTGTCGGGTTGTGGAGTAGGGTTTAAGCTTATGCAAGCGTTGTGCTCAAAAATGGACTTAGATACCGAATTGCTATTTAATAATTTGGACTTATTGGCTGTGAGTATTGCAGCAGATATTGTTCCAGTTAATGGAGAAAACCGTGTATTGGCTTATTATGGATTAAAGAAATTAAACGAGAACCCAAGTATTGGCTTTAAGGCATTAATGGATGTTGGAGGATTGACACCACCCTTAAATATTGGCAATGTAGTTTTTGGCATTGCGCCACGCATTAATGCTTCAGGCAGAATTGGCCATGCCAATGAGGCCGTTTCAGTATTAATTAGTGAAGATGCAGTTGAAGCTGATCGAATAGCTTCCCTTATAAATGCTAAAAATCAAATTAGGAAAGAAACTCAAGAGCAAATAACTAACGAAGCATTGGGTATGCTTGCTGATGATCCTATCTATAAGGGTCGTAAATCCACTGTTCTCTTTCAGCCTGATTGGCATAAAGGAGTGATTGGAATTGTGGCCTCAAAATGTGTAGATGAGCATTATAAGCCAACCATTATACTAACTGAATCTAATGGATTTGTTACTGGTTCTGCACGTTCTGTTTCTGGGTTTGATGTGCACGAAGCCATATTGCAATGTGAGGTTTTACTGGATCAGTTTGGCGGCCATAAATATGCAGCTGGCTTAAGTTTGAAAAGAGAAAACTTGGATGCGTTTGTATTGGCGTTTGAAGAATCTGTTTCAAACGAGATTACTCCAGAACAAGAAAAAAAGCAGCTAAAAGTTGATGCAGAAATTACACTCGATTTAATAAGTTATAAGTTCTTAGATGTTCTAAATCAGATGGCTCCTTTTGGGCCAGCCAATTTACAACCTGTGTTTGTGGCAAGAAGTGTAAGGGTGCAAAAAGCATCGCTTTTAAAAAATGTGCATTTAAAAATTAATGTAGAACAGAATGGCGCAGTGTTTGATGGGATTGGGTTTAACATGCCTCAACAATATTCTAAGGACTTAGAAGGAAATGAGATTGATATTGTTTTTAATATTGATGAAAATAATTTTAGAGGTATAAAAAGTATTCAGCTTAAAGTTAAAGACATTAAGTTTACGCATTAGTGAAGAAGATATGATTTTAAAAGCCGAGCATTTAGTAAAGAAGTACAGCAAGCGAAAAGTGGTTGATGATGTAAGTGTAGAAGTGAACCAGGGAGAAATTGTGGGCTTACTTGGGCCAAATGGAGCCGGAAAAACTACTTCCTTTTATATGATTGTAGGACTAATTAAGCCGAATGAAGGAAAAATATATTTAAAAGATGAAGATATTACCTCTTTACCGATGTACAAAAGAGCAAAACTTGGCATTGGCTACTTAGCCCAGGAGGCTTCTGTATTTAGAAAGCTCACGGTAGAGGAAAATATATTGGCCGTACTCGAAATGACAAACCTCTCTAAAGCCGCACAAAAAGAGAAAACAGAAAGTTTGCTGGAAGAATTCAGCCTTACTCATGTT
>JAMOMJ010000132.1 GCA_027067135.1 Cyclobacteriaceae bacterium | reverse complement strand
AAACTTATGAGCGAGTCTATTAATCTATTGCTTGATGCCATTGTGGAACCCCTTAACGAAATAAAAAATATATCAGGTGTAGTGGCAGCTTCATCCGAAGAAATGACCACCAAAGGAGAGCAAATGAAGTCCAGTACTGGAGAAATGTCTTCAGCAGTACAACAAATGGCCGAAGGGGCGCAAGACCAGGCACAACAGATAGATGAAGCCTCTAAACTTATAGAAGACATCCTCAAATCTGCTCAGGAAATGGCGCAAAAAGCACAAACCATAAACAAAACTGCCGAAGAAGGAAAAAACAGTTCTAAAGAAGGTGTAGTTACTATGGGCTCGGTGGTAGAAAGTATGGGCGAAATACTAAAATCGGCCGAGGTTACCTCCAACTCCATTGATGTGCTTGCTCAACGATCGGAAGAAATAGCTAGAACATTAAACGTAATTACCGACATTGCTTCGCAAACAAATTTACTGGCACTTAACGCTGCCATAGAAGCTGCCAGAGCTGGAGATGCCGGAAGAGGCTTCGCTGTAGTTGCCGAAGAAATAAGAAAACTTGCCGAAGACTCAAGAAACAGTGCGCAGGGAATTGAAAAAGTAATTACCGAGGTGCAAAAAGATGTAAATTCTGCAAGCAAGGCCATTCAGGAAATGGAAGTAAGCGTAAAAACCGGTAATAAAGCCTCTAAAGATGCAGAAGAAGCCTTTAAAGCAATTGATGCTTCCAGCGAACAAACTTTTGTGCTATCGGGCGAAATAATGGGTTCAACTGAATTACAGGAAAGCTCTGTTAACGAAACGGTTAAAAATATTGAAAAAATTGTGGTAGTATCCGAAGAAACCGCCTCCGGTACAGAACAACTTGCGGCTTCTTCAAAAGACCTTAGCGAAGGAATGGATGAAGTATCCGCCACCAGCAGAGACCTTGCCGATGTAGCAAATCAGTTATTAGAAAGCGTAGGTAAATTTAAATTGGAAGAGTAAACCCAAGTGTTATGACAATGACAGACGAAATTAAAGAGGTTACGCTCGAAGAGATAAAAAAAGAAGTATCCTCTGCACAACAGGAAAAAATTAAAAGCAGCGAGAGGTTACAGTTAATAGTATTTAAGCTGGCAGGAGAAGAATACGCCTTATCAATAGACGATATAAAAGAAGTAGTAATAACTCCGGGAATAGCCAAAATACCGCAAACACCCAACTATATAAAAGGTGTAGCAAACATAAGAGGCAGCATAATAGCTATTATGGATATGGAAGAGCGGCTAAACCTTATTAAAGAAGGTAAAGAGGCAGCGGGTTCTTATACGCTGGTAATTGCCAGCGAGCAGTATAAACTTGGCATACTGGTTAAAGAAGTACCCAACACACTTACTACCTACGCCTCTGAAATTGATACAGCCTCTAATATTATGCAATTTTCGGCTTTGGAAAAAGAGTGTATAAAAGGGGTGGCTACAGTGGACGACCGCCTTATTATACTGGTAGATATTTTTAAATTAATAGAAATTGAAAATTTAAACAAAATAACAACTATTTGAATTATGGCACAGAAAATTTTAATAATCGAAGACTCTATGTATATGAGCACACTTTTAAGTGATGCCCTTACAGCGGCAGGTTACGAAGTTGTGGGGCAGGCTGCAAACGGAGAAGCAGGCATTGATATGGCCCTGGAGATGGAACCAGACCTTATTACATTAGACAACATCCTTCCAGATATGATTGGCTTGGACATTCTTAAAGTAATTAAAGACGAAGAGCACCTCAAATCAAAAGTAATTATGATAAGTGCCGTTGGACAGGAATCTGTAGTACAGCAAGGCCTAGCATTGGGTGCGGAAGATTATATCCTAAAGCCTTTTACTTCTGACCAGGTAATTTCAGCAGTTAAAAAAGCATTTGCCTAACCTAAGATACACATGGCGATTAATGTTTTGGTAGTTGACGACTCGGCCGTTATGCGGCTGCTCGTATCCGATATTTTACAACATAGTGCCAGCCTTAAAGTGGTTGATACAGCCTCTAATGGGAAAGAAGCTGTAAAAAAAACCCTTGAGCTAAGCCCCGATGTGGTAGTAATGGATATGATTATGGGCCAATATGATGGTTTATACGGGGTAACCCAAATAATGAAACAGAAGCCTACGCCTGTTTTGCTTTTAAGCTCATTAGGCAATACAGATTTAAGCCCCATATTACAGGCACTACAAGCTGGTGCTTTCGATTACATTAATAAACCCGCTAAAAACAACACCAAAATAAGAGATATTGAGCAAAGGCTTATACGAAAAGTAATACTTGCCTCAAAAGCCGACCTGTCTAAACTAGGGCATACACAAATTAATGCAAATACCCACCACCATACGTTTTCCGACAACCTACCGTACGATGCCATTATAATTGGGTCATCTACAGGCGGGCCATCTGCTTTAGAAGCCGTAATTGCTAAATTTCCAGGTAATCTGGCCATACCTGTGCTTATAGCACAACATATGCCAGAAAACTTTATTCCCTCATTTGTACAGCGGCTTAATAAATTAAGCCCACTTAAAGTGGTTATGGGAGAAAAAGACATGAAAGTATCTCCTGGTTTAGTAATAATTGCTCCGGGAAACAAAAACATGATTGTGCGAAAAAACAGGTTGGGCGAAGCCGTAATAAGTTTTACCAGTAAACATTTTAAAGAGTTTAACAACCCTTCTATAGATGCCCTAATGGAGTCAGCAGCAGATGTGTACGGTAAAAAAACCATTGGTACAATACTAACCGGAATGGGTAAAGATGGTACAAGCGGGATTAAAAAAATAAAAGAAGCAGGGGGCTTTACCATTGCACAAGACGAAAAAACATCTGTTGTTTTTGGAATGCCCAAAGAAGCCATTAAAACCGGTAAAATAGATAATATTATTCCTATACAAGAGGTAGGAAATTTTGTAGTAAGCTGTTTGTCATAAGCTGTTATGAGTAGAGAAGAAGAATACAAAGAAATGTTTTATGCAGAGGCCTTTGAGCACCATGAGGAGCTTGATACACTTTTTACTGCATTAGAAAAAAAACCTGAGGATAGAATGGTGATAGATACCATTTTTAGGGTTACACATACACTAAAAGGCAATGCAATGGGGCTTGGTTTTGTAGAAATTGCAGAGCTTGGCCACGTAATGGAAGATATTTTTAGTGAAGTAAAATCAGGCAAAATAGAGCTTACAAAAGACCTTTTTACCAACCTGTTTAAGGCGTGCGATAAAATGGGTGAACTTATTGAAGCCCTTAAAACCGGTAAACGGGTAAGTTATAAAGGTATCAGAACCAAACTAAATGTATATTTAAAAACAGTAACCGGAAACACAGAAGAGTACACAGCACAAGCACCAACAATTGCTCCTCCCACTGAAAATACTGTTTTATTGGAAACTACTGATAATAAGCCTAATGGAGAAACCTCCCTGCAAGAAAAAGTAGAAACAAAAGCTCTTGAAACGGAAGAAAATAGCGAAGATGAAATTGAAGAAAAACCTGAAAATTCTCTGGCTTCTAAAATTGCCTTTTCAGACCAGGTACAGGTACCGGTTAAAAAACTAGACGACCTGCTTAATTTGGTTGGCGAGCTTATAATAGAAAAAGATACGCTTGTAGCTAAAAGCATAGAAAGAGGATCAAGAAGAGGTGGAGAGTACTCAAGGCTTCACAGGATTACCTCCGACCTGCAATATGGAGTAATGGACGTAAGGCTGGTTCAGATTGGCTTTATGTTTAATAAGTTCCATAGGATTATAAGGGATGTTGCCACTATTGAACAGAAAAAAGTAAACCTTAAACTGGAAGGAACCGAAAACGAAATTGACAGGAACATCCTTAAAATAATGAGCGACTCGCTGGTACACCTGGTACGAAACTCCGTAAGCCATGGCATAGAATTACCCGAAGAACGAGTTGCAAAAGGAAAACCCGAAGAAGGTACAATTACACTTTCGGCCTTTAACGAAAAAGACACTGTACTAATTAAAGTAAGTGATGACGGCAATGGCATAAACCATGACGCAATATTAGCGAAAGCCATAGAAAAAGGGATTGTGTCAACTGCCTTTGCCAAACAAATGAGCAAAGACGACATTCTAATGCTCATATTTGAGCCCGGCTTTTCCAATGCTGATAAAATAACCGAAGTGTCTGGCCGGGGAGTAGGAATGGATGTAGTTAAACGTGCAACCGAATCCATTGGAGGTAAAATTAGCGTTAGCACAGAAATAGGTAAAGGCACAACTGTTTCGCTTTCATTACCCTCGTCAATGGCTGTAAAAGGGGCATTACTATTTGAAATGGCCAACCAGGAATTTGCCATCCCCCTCTCCTACACCGAAGCCGTTATTTCGCTCAAGAAAAAAGATATTCATAAAATTAACAGAGGGTTAATGGCTAAGTATTTAGACAAAACCATTTCCATCGTTTTTATAAACGACCTTTTTAAATTAGACAGGATACACCAAATAAGCGAAAACGGGCATTTGCACAAGAGCTTTAATAACATAAAAGATAAAGAGCATAAAATGGACGTATTAATTGTTTCGTATAACGACAAGTACGTTGGTTTTGTGGTTGATAAGCTATTACAGCAAAAGGAGATCGTAGAAAAAACATTGGCAAGCCCTCTTGACAATGTAGAGCTTTTTAGTGGTGCCACCATTTTGGGCAATGGCAATGTATGTATGGTGATGGATATAGCCACCATACTCAGAAACCTTTTTAAAGAAAACACCAATATATAATGAACCACATTTTTAACAAAGTAGAACTCGACCTGGCAACCGAAATAATTAACATCGGGCTTGCCAAAGCAGGCGACTCCCTGTCATTTTTTACCCGGGAAAAAGTACTTATTCGCAGCAAAGACCTTGTAATTTACAATTCGTACGAAAAAGAGCTTTTTACTAAGTCATCAGCTCCTATAACCATACTTTCCACACAAATTCGTGGCGGAATGAATGGGTATTGCTACTTAATTTTTAATGAGGAAGAGGTAAACCAGTTACAACAAATTAGCTTTCCTGATAGTATTCTTAATAACCCTGAGCAACTTAAAGAAATGAGCAAAGGAATGTTAATGGAAGCCGACAATATTATAACTGCTGCTGTTGTAACCCAGTTTTCTAATTTGTTTAAAATAGATATGCACGGTTATGTGCCTGAATATTTTAGTGGAAACAACAAGGAGGCAAACTCTTACATTCGTAAACATGCAGATGAAGGAAATTACATTTTACATTTTAACACTACCTTATTTTCAGGAGCAAGAAATATATCTCCAGAGTTTTTATGGTGCTTGGATGAGACGTTTGTGCAAGCTGTAAAAAAGTTTGTAAAAGAAGATAAGAATCTGATTAAACTACAAGAGCTAATTTAAAAACATGGCAAAAAAAATATACGATGAAATATCAGATGAAGAGTTAAAAGCCCTTACAGGTGCTATTAAATCAAGGTATGACATTGACTTTACTAATTACGAAAAAAAATCGTTAAAAAGAGGTTTTGCCAGACTAATTAGCAAAAACGGAATGGAGACCCTACTCGACCTGTGGGGTAAAGTACTGAGAGATAGAGAGTTTTTAATAGGATGTATCGATGACCTCACAGTTAACCTTACCGAACTATTCCGCAACCCTGATTTTTGGGTAAAGCTACACGATGAGGTAGTGGAAGATGTAAAATCTAAACACAGAACTCTTAATATGTGGCATGCCGGCTGTTCCACTGGAGAGGAAGTATATTCAATGGCTGTGGTGCTGGAAGATAAAGGCATGCTTTACCGAACAAAAACCTGGGCTACCGACCTTAGCTCTACCGCACTTGCCAAGGCTATCGAAGGGCGTTACCCTACCACGCTTGTTTCTAAATACGAAAAAGGGCTTATTAAATACCTGCCCCACAAAAGTATGGACGATATGTTTAAGTTTGAGGATAAGCATATTAAAGTTAAGGATAAGTATAAAAAACATATTGATTTTCATCAACACAACTTGGTGCAAGACAAGGTAGATCGCAAATTCCATATTGTGTTTTGCCGCAATGTGATGATCTATTTTGATGAACACCTTAAAATGCAAGTACTTAAACTAATTCACGATTCGTTAGAAGAAGGTGGCTATCTAATATTGGGCTACTACGATATGTTTTCGAACGAAGGTAAAAAGCTGTTTGAGGTGTATGATGCAAAAACACGCATTTATAAAAAAATTGGTTAGGTTTGCTAAGGTCGGCATCCTGTTAAGGATAAGGATGTCGGCCTTAGATTTACAATGGCTTTAACTTATGAGTAAAATCGGTCAGTAAGTATCTAATAATTATAAAAGGGTTACAGTGAGTTACCCTCAATGTAATTCAAGAACTCATCGGTTGCTTTTGTATAATCCTTTGCTCCATTACTGTTAGGGGCGTATTCCAGCACACTTACGCCATGCGAAGGGGCTTCTGCTGTTTTTACATTCATCCTAATCGTATTTTCAAAAACCGGCAAATCAAAACTGCCTTTAATATATTTCTTAACCTCGGCAGTTAATAACCTCCTTGGGTTAACCATTACAGGCAGTACATACTTAAACTGTACAGCATGGCTATGTGTATTAAAAAGCATATTTATAGCACTTACAGCCTGGTTTAATGCTTCCAAACTTAGTACATCAAGCAGTACCGGAAAAATAATACCATCCGATGCCAAAAGGGCATTTACAACAGACATGTCCATAGCAGGCGGGCAATCTATAAGAACAAAATCATAATTTGCAAAACAGCTACCCAGTTCGGTGTGCAATGCGTTTACAGATGGAAACTCATAATCTATCAAAAATTGAGGTGTCGTGTAGTTTGGCAAAATATCTAAGCCCTCCTGTGTTGTAATTATACTTTCTGGCGAAAGGTTTACACTTTGCACATCCGTTTTCTGAACCCCCAGAGAGTAGGTTAAATTAGCCTGAGCATCCATATCTACAAGCAATACATGGTAGCCTTTGTCCTTTAAAACCCTGCCCAGATTTATAGTTGTTGTGGTCTTTCCTGTACCTCCTTTATGGCTGTAAATTGATATTACCATTTTTTTAGCGTATGAGCATCTGCATAATCATCCATTCCTTGTGCTTGGTTTAATCCAACTCCGTTTTCGAGTGTTACATTTTTAAATGCTTCTCGAATTAAAAGGCTATATTTTCCACTCATTTTATTTTAGATTTATGTTTGCCTAAACCCTGTAAATTTATGCGTATGTTCATATTTATATTGGCCATTTTTATCTTCTAAAATAAATACGCCTAAAAACGGGTTTGTTTTGTTTGCATATTCAATTACTTTAAAAGTTTTACCGTCTAAATTTAAGTTATTATTATAGTGATAAACATTTTTATCGTCATAAATAAACCCGTTAATATTAAGTGTGTAATTTTTACTGTCGATATTTATTATTTGATTTAGGTAATAGATATTATTTTTATCTTTCCCAAGGTTAAAGCCTAAATATTCAAATGTTTTGACATCAGCATTTTTTAGGTGAATGAGTTTTTTATCAGCGTAAGTAAAAATATTATTTTTATCTTTCCAAAAAACTGTTTCCCATCTATCTTTAATACAGTTAAATGTATTGCCATCTATCCCATCAATAATTTTATAATACTTTTTAATAAGTTTAAAATAAGACTTGTCATTAATAATCTCTTCTTCGTACACATTCTTTTGCTCAAAAACAGCATTATTATCGGCATAAAGAACAGGAATGCCTCTATTTATAACACACCTAAAAGTTAAAGGGTTAGCTGTTGATACTTCTATTTTACCATATGATGATATTTCAAAGACTCTATTATCATAAGTGTAGAATTCGTCAAATAAATGATATGGATTCTCTTTTGTTGCTATTGCCATTTTTGCAGGCTTTTCTATTTCTTCAGTTTGTTTTAAATAAAGTAAAGAGGTTCTCTAAAAGAAAAAACTTGATTAAATTCAAGCCTAAAACGACCATAAAATGGACTATCCTTATTTTCCTTTAAGCCTTCACTTTCTTTTATGTTTATAAAAGGTTTTTTCATAATTTTAAAGTATAATAACAAATATGTTTTAATTTAATAAAGTTAAGAATTTTGATTTGTACTTAGTTATTTGATTCTATCCCAAATTTATTAACCTTCTGTTTTGTAATTTTTAAGTGATACTTTTTTAATAAATCTACAAATTCCGCATCCTTTATATTGCTCCAATATGGATATTTTCGTTTTATGTTTATCTCATAATTTTGATTTATAACATGTCCCACTAAACTTACATAGCTTTCTTTGTTTGCAACATCTTTATAGTTAGTATAGGTCTTATATTCTAAATCTGCTATTACCAACTTATCTGTTCTTTTTAAAGTTCTTATATATTTGTTATGCAGTTGTGGTATTTCGTTAGGACGAACATTCCATCTAAAATCAACAATTATAAGTTGGTTGCCTGATATTTCAAAAATCCAAGTAGCACCTCCTAATCCTTGAAGTTGTGGTTCAAGAATTAATGTGTCATCTATAATAGTTGACCTGTTCCCGATCAGATAGCCTTTTTGAAAAATAATTTTGTTATCATATCTGATTGCATCTGCTGTTACTATTTTAGTTATCTCTTTATTAGTTATCAGGTTTAAATTAGTAAATTGTGTGTGTTTATTTTCTAAAATTTTTATTCTTTCTTTGTCTAGTGTTAATGAGATTATATAGTTTTTTCCTACTTCCAATAAAATATCAGTA
>JAMOMJ010000131.1 GCA_027067135.1 Cyclobacteriaceae bacterium | reverse complement strand
AATAAATTTATAGCACCACCAGTTGTATATGGGCCATATTTTATTTGACTGCTCCCTTTAAGTATTTCTACACCTTGCATACGACCAATGGTAGGAAAATAATAGGCAGCAGGCGCAGCGTATGGTGCCGGAGCCATCAAAACACCATCTTCCATTATGGTAATTTTTGAGCTTCTTTCTGTACCAGTTCCTCTAAGGCCAATGTTTGGCCTTAGCCCAAAACCGTCTTCTTCTTGCAAGTTAACTCCTGGTACCGCTCTAAGTGTGCGGTTAATATCTGTGTAACTAAATTTTTCAATGGCTTTTGGCGATATATAATACACAGATCCAGGTATCTCATCTAAGCGAGAACTACCAGCAGTCATAACGGTTACTTCTGATAAAGTAGAGATCGATTCAATCATAGGAAAGTTAATTATAACCACTTTGTTAGGTTTAACCGATATCTCTTCTGTTAATGTAAAGTAACCTATTGCTGACACTACCAATGTGTAATCTCCTTCTGGAATATTTTTGATGTTGTAGTTTCCATTTCCATTTGATGCGGTTCCCAATTTAGTGTCTTCTATATAAATAGATACTCCTGAGATAGGAGTGGTCTTATCCATTTCAACTATTTTTCCTTTTACAATACCTGTTATACTTGTTTGTCCTAGAATTAAATTAGCGGTGAAAAATAAGGTTGTTAAAAGTAGGTATCTCATATACACTTTGTCTATTCGTTATAGCACAAAGTTATTTAGAATTAGTCTAAATAAAAACTGATACATGTCAGCTTTGTCTAATAATGCTCCCTTAATGCCTTAAATGCCGATAATAGATAAAATATTATTTAGAAAGATTCCAATGAAGCTAAATTATGGACAAAAAAAGACCTTGCTAAATTTTAGCAAGGTCTTTTTTTGAATGTAATATTACCTACTGAAGTAAAGCAGCAAATCCTGCATTAGCAACATAGCTTTGGAATTCTAAGTCATTAATAGCTTGTCCTTTTAAAGAAGAGTTTAAGCTAATAGCTTGTTTTAAGTTTTCTATAACTTTACTAGCATTTCCTTTTCTTGCTTGAGTAACAGCTAGTGCGTAATAAGCGTCAGCGTTTTCACTGTTTGCGCTTACAGCGTCACCAAATGAACCAAGAGCATTATCATAATCTTTATTTAAAAGGTAAGCTAACCCTAAGTTAAATGCGTTGTCAGATGAAGAAGCGGCACTTGATAAAGAAGAAACAGCGTTATTATAATCAGCAGTTCTAATTTCTAAGTATCCTTTTACTCCGTTCATTCCTTGAGTAGTTTCACTATCAGCAGAAAGGGAACTAGCTTTAGCAATAGCATCTTGTGCTTTGGCTAGGTTTCCTTGGTAAGCATAAACAGAAGCACCAGTTACATATGCAGAGGCACTTTCTTGTTTTCCGTTTGCCAAATCTACTTGAGTTTCTGCTAAGCCTGCATACTCACTAGCTTTAGATGCGTCTTCATTAGCCATTGCTACATAGGTTGCTGCAAGGTTAGCGTGTGCATTCCAAGAATCTGCTTTTGTAATTGCAGCTTTATAAATAGCTTCCTTTTCTGAAAGGTCAGGAGTAAGGCTAGCAGCATACATTAATTCTTCAACAGATAATGTATCTGCAGAAGCAGTACCTGCAACAATACCTTTAGCTAAAACCGAAATTTCAGCATCAGTTTTCTTTTCTTTTACATTAAGTATGTCTGTTTTAGCAGAACGAAGTCCTGGGTAAACATCTTTAAACACTTTTTTATATCCACTTACCTTACGAAGTGCTTTTTCTTTATCTTCAAAAGCGCCAGGCCCGTTAATAATATTAAGCATTTCGGACTTAGACTCAGAAGAAATTCCTTCGTAAGAAGCAAGAGCCGCTTTTAATCCATTCCAATCATCTACAATAGGCTTAATGATAAATTTGATTGAGTCGGCCATGCCTTTGTAATCGTATTTATCCATTTGCTTTCTGTAGTATTTTTCAATTACAGTAGCTCTGTCGTTAGATAGTTTAGAGTTAATACGCTCTGTTCCTTCAGGAGAGTGAGTACCAGTAATTGTTACTGTTCTTGTTACGTTTTTCTCAGCAATAAATGCTTCAAATTCTTTACCTCTTTTACTTCTTCTTTCAGAATACTTAAGGTTAGATCGCCCTTGGTCGAAAAAGAAATCAATGCTAGTTGGTATTAACTCTTCTTGGTTGTTATACCCGTGATCAGCGTAAGCTGCAAAATATACAGGCTTAACTAAAGCTGATGTGGTAATAACACCAGGAGCCAATGTCATTGGTTCAGCAGCAGCTTCTTTGTCTTTTCTTGGGTCTCTTGCAACACCTTTAACAACTACTTTACCACTTTTCATAGCATCGGTATAAGCAAATGAGAAGCTTTCAGAAGCTGTTGGTTGAGATTCGTTACTTTGAGGGTAATTAGAAGCTTTGAACACAATTGATTCCAATGCTAATTCTTGATCACCATATTGGTAAACTACATTTAAAATATACTCCTTATCTTTAACGAGCATTTTTACCGGAAGAGTGGCAGACATATCAAACTTTACAGAATCGCCATGTAATTCCAGTGGGTTAGGATTTACGTTTATTTGTTGGTTAGATGCCAACTTAGCCATTTTGGTAATTGAACATCCGCTCAAGGTTAAAATTGCCAACAAGATAACCGCATTTAGGACTTTTTTCATTTTTTAATTTTTTTGTTTATTTAGGTACTTTCAAAATGAACTACAATGATATAAAAAAATAACGTTAAACGTCTATAGATTGACGGTTTGTATATTAATTTTGTCATAATAATTATTGTTAGTGTTGAAATGTAATCACTTTATGTCGTAATTTCAAATTTCAATTAATTTAACAGTACTCATAAAACTAGTAAGAATATAAAAATGAAACGACTACAGGGATTTGTAGAACATCAAATTTTTGGTGTTTGTACCAGGATAGGAGAGAAGCTTGGAATTGCTACTTCCAGTATCCGTTTGTCATTTATTTATGCTTCTTTTTTAACTTTTGGTTCTCCTATAATTGTATATATTACGCTGGCATTTGTAATGAATATACGCAAGCATTTAAGACGATTTAATTCTGCTTGGTATTATTAAAAGCCATTTTATTTATATGAATAGGGTTAGTTTATTGTTCCTGTTTCTTCTCTTTTGTGGGTGCTATAATCAAAACAGTAGTAAGGATACTAAAAATTTGTTAATAGAGCAGCTTAAAAACTCTCATATTAATAAAGATTGGTACGTTCCTTTAAATTATGCAGTAAAGAACCTTACAATCGAGCAAGTACATTGGCAGGATTCCACTCAAAATCATTCAATTTGCCAACTTGTTTCTCATTTAATTTTCTGGAATGAACGAATATTAATTGCATTTCATGGAAAAACTCCACCTGAATTTGATAATGTTAATGATGAAACGTTTCTTGAATATTGTTCTGATGACTGGCCGGGGATGATTTCTAAACTTGATAGTATTCAAATTGCCTGGGAAGATGCAGTCGAAAATGCATCTGATGCGCAACTTATTGAGTGGGGTTCTTCTATCGCTAATATTGCTTCTCATAATGCCTATCATACAGGGCAGATAGTTTATATACGAAAGAAAAACAATTGGTGGGACAACTCTTTGGGAGTGCAGTAGCTAACAAATATCATTTTGATGGTTTATCAAAGTTGATTAAATTTATTTTTTCTGTTTACAAAGTACTGCCAAACAATTGAATAGGGTTCTAATATTCTTTTATCTGAAGTACTAGGAGGCCTTTTTGCATAAAAATAGCGCCAATTCTTTAGCACTTTTATATGAGCTTTAAATACTGCAATAAACTGTTTTCCCTTTCCTTGTAAAAGGAAATAGAAAGCACTGAGCCAATCCAGTAGCACTCTAATAAAAATTTTTTTCTTTATCTCCGAAGTTGGGAGATTCTTAATTAATAGATATAAGCCATTTCTAAAATTAAGGTAAGTTTTAAAGGGCGACTCATAAGCTAAAGTGCCTCCACCTACATGGTACACTGTGCTTTTAGGTGTAAATTGAATGGAAAAACCTTTACCGGTAAATCTCCAGCAAAGGTCTATTTCTTCCATGTGAGCAAAAAAATCATCATCAAAACCTCCAACACTATCAAAAGCTGATTTTCTTACCAAGAAACAGGCGCCACTTGCCCATGCAATAGATTGTAAATTGTCGTACTGACCAATATCTTTTTCCAGTGTATTAAATATTCTCCCTCTGCAAAAAGGGTAGCCATAGGTATCAATATAACCACCGGCAGCTCCCGCATATTCAAACAGATTTTTATTATGGTAGGATTTAATTTTTGGTTGAACTGCTGCTGTGTTTTTTCCCTTATCTAAAATATTAATTAATGGAGCTAACCAATTCTCAGTTACTTCAATATCAGAGTTAACTAAGGCAATATAGTTTTCTTCAACCTGAGCTAGTAGTTTATTATATCCTTTGCTATACCCATAGTTTTCAGAAAATGTAATAAGGGTAATTTCAGGGTACTGGTTTTGTAAAAAATATATGGAATCGTCCGTGGAGGCGTTATCGCCAATATAAATTGGAATGTTTGTACTGTGTTTTAGTAGAGAGGGAAGGAACTTTTCGAGGTGATCCTTCCCATTATAATTTAGTATGGCAATGGCAGTGGTGGCCATTACATCATAGACGATAAATCCAAGCCTGGAATATTTGGAAGCATACCTTCGGTAGCTTTTTTCATTTCTTCTTTGGCTAAAATATCAGCTTTGTCCATGGCAATATTAGTAGCAGCAATAATCAAATCTTTGAGCATGTCTTTGTCCTCTGGATTGTACAAACTTTCATCAATCACCAAGTCAATAAGCTGCTTTTTTCCATTAACAATTGCTTTTACCATACCACCGCCAGACTCTCCTTCTGTAGTAAGTTTAGCTAAACCTTCTTGTACTTCTTTCATTTTTGATTGAGCCTCTTTTACCTTACCCATCATTTTCATCATATCAAACATAATGCTTATTTAATGTTCAATTAGCAATGTTTAATTAGCAATAGATGTTAATACCTAACTTTTAATAATTGATAATTATACATTGACAATTGTAAATTGTTTATTTCAGTTGCTCAAAATTAAGATGCTTCCTGTTCGAATATGCTCATTATTGTTTAAATCTTTTATTCGAATCCAATAAGTGTAGTTACCAGTAATCATTTTATTGCCTTTTGAGGTGCCGTCCCAGCCATTATCCAAATCGGTGGTTTGAAAAAGAGCTTCTCCCCACCGGTTAAAAATTTGCATTTCGTAGCTCTCAATAAATTTACCTGAAATTATAAATTTATCGTTTAGACCATCGCCATTTGGTGTAAAACTGTTTGGTATGCCAATAATGGGGGCTCTTTCAATTGTTATTATGTTAGATTGGGAATAGTTGAGTTCATTTATAACTGGAATAACCCAAACAGTAAAGGAAATACTTTGCTCTTCTTGGTCTGCTAGCAATAAGGTATAAAATGTATTGCCTCCTGTTGATATGCTATCAAGTAAATTTCCATTTTTATCTTTAATCGTTAGGTAATATTCCTGAAATCCATCAACCCAGCCAAGGTAATTATTCCAATTCAACTCTATGTCCGAAGAGGAATTTATAATACCTTCTAATAAAATTGAAGACCCTACATTACCAATAGGGGATACATTATTGCAAATATCATGTACTTGAACAGCAATATACTGAACTGTATTGTCGAATTGGGTCTTATATAAATTGGTAGGTACTGAGTCGGAATTTATGATGTTTCCACCTTCGGATACTTGATGAACAGTGTAGTAGGATGGTAGAGTGCTTGATGGAACTTGCCATTGCCATTCGATAGAATCTTGGTATGAGGTATTACTTGTATTATCGATGGTTGGTGGAATATCAGATGAAAATGCTAATTCGCACGCTGAGAGTGATTTGGAAATGCCTCCACCAGGGAATTCAATGAGAGCTTGGTAGCAATAAGTGGTATTACAAACTACCGTTGTATCAATATGTTGTGTAATAGGTGAACCAAATGATTGCAATAAGCTTCCATCTCTATTTAAACTGGTAGTTTGTCCTGCCCCATAATCAAAACTGTTCCAATTAATTGTAATCTGATTATTTTGTGCAGATGTACTTAAGTTAACCGAGCAGATTTCATTGGAATACGACTTAAAATTACTGCATGCATCGTAGGTAGCAATGCGGAAACAATAAGTGCTTTGGCTAAGATTTAAATTCAGTAAAGAGTCAACCGAAGTGCTTTGGTCTAAACTTTTAAACAAAACAAAACTTGAATTATTATTTAGTGAAACTTCAAGCTTATTAACACTGTTGGGTGGTAATTGATAATTTACTTTTACGCTTTTGTTATCAAAGGTAACCAAAGAATCCAGTTGGGCAGGCAATACCTGTGCAAGAGGGTTAAATACAATAGAAGTAACACCACAGCGGTTGGTGGCGGTGGTGAAAAGCCCTGTAACTGAAACAGTTTGTTGGGCATTGGAACCATAGGTATGTG
>JAMOMJ010000130.1 GCA_027067135.1 Cyclobacteriaceae bacterium | reverse complement strand
GGTGCAAGGGTTTTAGCCAATTTTGGTTAAAACCCTTGCACTTTATTAGCAGTTAACTACTGTAATTCCCTAATAAACCTTCATTTATGTGTTTTTCAGCAAGCCCTATTTAAATGCAAAATACAACCAATCAAAAAGTAATACTTTGTAAAAAAACGACATTATCTGAAATCGGATGGTATTTGACCTGAAAGTCGTTTAAATTCATTTGTCAGGTGTGAGTGGTCGAAATAACCGTTATTAAATGCTATATGTAAAAGACTTTCTTTTGGTTGAGACTTTATGTGTTTTTTTGCTTTTTTAAATCTAATTATTCGGTCATATTCTTTTATCGTTACTCCCACTCTGTCCTTGAATTTCCGTTCGAGTTGCCGTAAACTAATAAAATGATTTCTTGCAATGTCTTTTATACATACTGGTTCAGATGAATGAAGGATATACTCTATTACTGAAAAAATCAAAGCATCATTTGAAGCCTTTTGTTTATTTAAAATATTGCAGACTCTTAGTTCAACAAATTGTAATTTCTGTTCAATGCTTTTTTGTTCTTCCAACTTTTCTATTGTTTCAATATTAAATTCAGGAATTATTTTGGAGGCTTCAATTGTTTGATTTTTTATTTCAAACATTGGGAATCTTGTAAACTTACTTAACATACCAGATTTAAAACGGATTCCAAAAAGCGCTGAATTTTCATCAAATGATTCATTAGAAAATTTAGTCATCATTCCCGATATTCCAATTGTGTTCTTTGGGATTGAACTTGTTGAGTTGCCAAGATTGAAAATGATATCCATACAGCCGTCAGGCAATATTCTTTCATCTTCTACTTTTTCTAAGTCAGAAAACAACCAAAAGGAATCAATTATGGATTTTAATTTGCTTGAAGGTTTAAATTCTTGGTATATCATTTTTTAATTACCGTCAACCTGTCAAATATATGGATATCCTGAAATAAATTAAGGCTGGCAGGCTTATTCCTACTATAGGTAACTTTAATGGATAATCTTAATAAAAGAAATCCGATTAGGCTGATTTTTCTGCTTGCTCAGTAAAAGCAATAATAGCTTCAGCGTCAGTAGCTTCTTTCTGCTCATCAGATGACTCTCCTCTGCTACTTCCTTTTAACATTTCAGGCATCGAAGATAAATACTCATTGATACGTGCTCTTATTTCCATTCCAGAAAGGTTCTTAGCAACAACTCCGTTTTCAGCTACAGACATTTCTCCTGTTTCTTCAGAAACTACCACAATAAGTGTATCCGTAATTTCAGACATTCCTACTGCTGCCCTATGTCGTAATCCGTATTGAGCAGGTAAGTTATCGTTTTCGGAAACTGGCAATATACACCTTGCAGCTCTTATTCTATCTTTATGTATAATTACTGCCCCATCATGAAGTGGGCTGTATTTATTAAAAATTGCTTGTAACAGCCGGTTTGATACTTCAGCATCAATCACATCACCTGAGTCAACATAAAACTTAAGTTCAGAATCTCGAGTAAATACGATTAAAGCTCCTGTGTTAGTGCCACTCATCGCTTTTATGGCATCAATAATTGGGGTTATACTTAAACTGTTGCCATCTTGTTTTTTCCAAAGAGAAAAAGACCTGAAAAAACTTTCTCCACTTTTAAACGAAGTTGTTTTGCCAATAACGAGTAAAAACTTTCTTATCTCTTGTTGAAATAATATGATGGTGGCAAGTACACCTACACCCATAAACTGGCCTAAGATGGAAGCCAGAAGTTCCATTTGGGCAGATTTTACCACCATATAAAAAAGGTAGAGCGATAGAATTCCAAGAAAAATTTTAATGGCAACACTACCACGCATCAGTTTGTACAACTGATATAGTAGCATACTAACAAGTAAAATATCTAAGATATCTAACCAGCCAATGCTGAGAAATCCGATTTTAAATAGAAAAATCAATTTTGTATTGCGCTAAATAATTCAATGGTTTCCTGAGCTTCTTTCACATCATGCACACGCAAAATTCTTGCCCCCCTCTCCAATGAAGCGAAGTTAAGAATATTTGTGCCGTTAAGCGCCTTTTCAGGCGTAGTTTTCAATAATTTGTAAATCATACTCTTACGTGATACACCTACTAATACAGGAAACCCTACTGTATGTAAGTGGTTTAATCCATTTAAAAGCTCATAATTTTGGGCTAAATGTTTAGAAAATCCAAAACCAGGATCTATAATAATATCGGAATGGCCTAGCTTTTTTAGTTGAGACGTTCTTTCTACAAAATATTTGGTTACTTCCAGAATAATATTTTCATAGCTGGTATTGGCCATCATATTGGCAGGTGTGCCTCTCATGTGCATTAAAACATAAGGGACTTTTAACTTTGTTACCGTTTCAAACATGGCTTCATCAGCTTGGCCACCACTTACGTCATTAATAATAGAAGCCCCAGCATTTATGGCCTCTTTTGCTACTTTCGACCTAAAGGTGTCAATCGAAATATAGGCTTCTGAAAAGGTTTGAGATAGTTTTTCGATAAAAGGAATAACTCGGTTTAACTCATCTTCTTCTGCTACTTCTTTTGCATTTGGTCTTGTTGAAAAACCACCTATATCAAGAAAAGTAGCCCCTGCTTTAAGCATTTTTTCTGCATTTGATAAAATTTGAGTTTCAGTAGCAGTTCTGCTATTTTTATAAAATGAATCGGGAGTAGCATTTAATATGCCCATTATTTTGGGAGAGTTAAGCTCAACTAACTTTCCTTTAATGTTCAACGAAAAATTTCTTGAAAATAGACTATCTTTTATCACTTTTGTAAGCAGTTAAATTATAATTCAAAAATAATCAATCATAATCCATTGAAGTCAACTACCGAAAAAGAGTATCAGCAAATTTTAGCAGAATGCAGGGAGTTATTTAATAATAAGGCTTCGGATTATGGCACTGCCTGGAGAATATTGAGGCTGCCATCTATAACAGACCAGATTTTTATTAAAGCTAATCGAATTCGTTCTATTCAAGAAAAAGGTGTAAGTAAGGTTGGAGATGGAATTCATGGAGAGTTTATGGCCATTATTAATTACGGAATTATTGCACTTATTCAGCTTCAGTTGGAAGATGATGAACGTATGGAATTGCCATTAGATGAACTAATGCGTTTATATGACCAAGAAGCTAAAGAAACGCTCGACTTATTACTCAACAAAAACCATGATTATGGAGAAGCTTGGAGAGATATGAGAGTGAGCTCCATAACGGATATTATTTTAATGAAATTGTTACGAGTAAAGCAAATTGAAGACAACGAAGGCAAAACCAAAGTCTCGGAAGGGTATGATGGAAATTATAGAGATATGATTAACTATGCTGTTTTTGCCTTAATTAAACTAAACGAAGAATGAAAGTATTAGATAAACTCATAGCATTTTTAGTTGGAGCCTTATTTATTTTTTCTGGCTTAGTAAAAATTGATGACCCGGTAGGCACTCAAATTAAATTAGGAGAATATTTTGAAGTGTTTGCTTCTGATTTTGGACACTTTTTTGAGTGGTTTGTTCCTTTTGCAATGCCTATTGGGTTTTCACTTATAGTAATAGAAATAGTGTTAGGAGTAGCGTTAATTATTCATTACCGAATGAAACTTACCAGTTGGGCATTGGTTGTAATTATTGCATTCTTCACATTCCTTACCTTTTATTCAGCTTATTTTAATAAAGTTACCGACTGTGGCTGCTTTGGTGATGCCATTCCGTTAACACCTTGGCAATCGTTTACTAAAGATGTAATTCTTGTAGTACTTATTGGCTACATTTTTTGGAGAAAGGATAGTCTAAAACCAGTGCTATCCACTAAAATTGGATTGTACACAATTATTGGTTCAGCATTGGTTTCAATATACATTGGCGTTTCTGCCATTAGGCATTTGCCACCTATTGATTTTAGGCCTTATGCCATAGGCGATAATATTCAAGCCAATATGATTCCTGAGGAGCAACCCATTTTTGAATATGTGTTTGAAAAAGAGGGCGAAGAAATTATATCTACAGATTACCTAGCTGAGAAAGATGGCTACACCTATAAATCGCACAGAATAATCAACGAAGATAAAACCATTCCTAAAATTACAGATTATAATGTGTGGAATGAGGAGGTGGGCGATTATACTAAACAGAGTTTAGAAGGAGCGAAATTGTTTTTTATAGCTTATAATGTGATAGATGCATCCAAAGGGGAAATGAAAGAAATTGTGCAATTGGTAAATGAATTAAAAGAGATTGAAACCATTGCGCTTACGGCTTCTTCTACCTCTGATTTTGAAAAATTCAGGCATGAATATCAACTTGCAGCGCCCTATTTTTATGCCGATGCCACTGTGTTAAAGGCCATGATTCGTTCAAATCCGGGACTAATGCTTATGCGCGATGGTACGGTACTTGGTAAATGGCATGTTAATGATGTGCCCAGCGCAGAAGAAGTGAGAAACCTTCTTAAATAGGATGGCTAAAATATATCTTATAGGAATGCCTGGCAGCGGTAAATCTACTATTGGAAAAGCATTGGCTACTGGCCTAAATTATACCTTTATTGATTTAGATGTTGAAATCGAGACCAATGAAGGAGCAGCCATAGAGGCCATTTTTGAACAAAAAGGGGAAGCCTATTTTAGACAAATTGAAGCTCAGGTGCTTAGTGATGTGTCAGACAAGAAAGGTGACTTTGTAATAGCCACTGGGGGTGGTACTCCTTGTTTTTATAGTGGAATTAAATTAATGCAAGAAACGGGCATTACGGTGTTTATAAATGTTAAACCTGAGGTATTGATTGACAGATTAAAATCAGACACACAGCGGCCTTTGCTAAAAGATGGAGTAGAAGCTACAATTGAAGACTTATATAAAGAACGAGTTACTATTTATTCAAAAGCTCAAATTAGTATTAAAGCAGATGAACTTTCAAAAGCAGAATTGGTAAGTAAAATAAATGATAAATTAAATTTTATTTAAAATTTATACCCAAAGGTGAAAATGCCTCTGTAAGCATTAGAGTTTATATCAACAACAGGTTCTGAATAATCAGCCAGTAAATAAGGTGAATATTGTGATGTTTGATCTTGATAAACTAAGGCAAAATCAGCATAAAACTGGTTTAGCAACACTCCTGCTCCTACCGAAAAAGATTGCCTTTTAAATTTTAAGTTATCCTGCATATTTGTTGGCACATCGTTAATGGCATAGCCTGCTCTAAACCGTAAGGGAGAAAGCCGAATTTCTATTCCTGCTTTTAAATTTACTTGGTTTGAGAAGTTGGCGGTCATGTAATCGTTATCATCTCCCATAGAAAATTCTTGCGATTCTAATTTGGTTTTGCCATAATTAATAAATTCTGCATCCAACGTTATAAACCCCAGCTTTCCTAAAAAAAAAGCTCCACCTAGGGCGTATTTAACAGGTGTTCGTAAGGTATAAACAGACTCAATTATGGCAGATTCAACATAGGTCGAATTAAGTAAAGTGTCTCCACCAATAAGGTCTTGGTAGTAAAAATTATTCCATTCAGCCCCCAGCGTAGTTTCATAAGAGTCGTTTAGTTCATAAACAGTTCTGGTGGTTATGCTGGCTCCAATTCTAAAAGCAGGAATGGGTCTAATGATAATCCCAACATTTAAATTAACACCTGTGCCATTAATGGCTAATCTTTCGGTAGCATTAAAGCTATTTAAAGGCATATACTCAATAGAATCAGTATTAGAGTAATCATAATTTGATTCAGTAAATGTTTTTGTTGACTCATAATTTAAGGTTACGATCCCTAAATTAAATCCAAAATAAAAAACATCACTGAAATTGCCTCCATAACCAAGAGAGATTTGATATTGTGATCCACTGGTTTCAATAGTTTCAGTTTGTGGAACCTCTGGTCTAAAAAAGCTTGTTACATCAGAAAAATACTCATCGTCTGGTGCGTTGACATCAGTTACATCCCAAGGCCCAATTAAGTAATTATAATAGGCAAGAGATGTTAAATCAAAGGCGTCTTCCATATTTGGAAAATCACTGGCAGGGTAGCCATTCGCATTTTCAATAAAATAGTCAATTATACTATTATTAGCATTGGTGCCTTGATAAACCACTCTGGAGTTAAAATCGTTTATTTTTTGAACACCGAACCCCCAAGAGCCTCCTAGCCATGCTCCAGATTCTGGTTTATTAGTACTTGACAAAACAAATGAAGCCTGATCAATTGAGAACTTTGTTTGGGTATTACTAATAGTTGTGCTATTTAAAGAACCCTTTGTGTTGGTAATATTAAGGGCAGGGGTCAAGGCTACTTCCCAACTATTATAAAGCCCAAGTCCAGCAGGGTTAGATAATATTGCTGAAGGGTCAGCTCCTAAAGCTACAGATGCGCCCCCTAGTGCTTGAATGCGGGCACTTCCTAAGGGAATAGTGTTACTAAAGCGAATGGCATCTTGGTAGTAAGATTGCGATTTGGCCAAAAAAGGCAATAAGATAACCAAAAGAACACTTATTCTTTTCATATAGTAAACAGCTTACTGTGCTTTCTTCAATAAGAAAAATTCAACAAATTAACCTTAGTTATTCCCTCTTCCTCTACTGCTTCCACTTCTGGAGCCCCCAGAAGAAGGCCTGACAGAACCACTTGACCTACTGCCACTACTTGGCCTGCTATAACTTGATGATCGTGAACCCGATGAGGAGCCAGAACTTCGATAGTTATTAGACGACCTGTTATGATTAGGATTATTATTCCAATTACTATTGCTTGAATTGCGATTGGTTCTATTTGAGGTGTTTACTCTATTTGTTCTAGAGTTAGAATTGTTTGCAGCTCTGTTTTGTACACTATTTGGGTATTTCCGATACGAACTTCTTGAAGCCCTTGATGAACTTCTTCCATTAGTTTTAACAGTGCCGTCTGTATTTTTTACAGGTCTGTTAGAAACTGCCCCCCGATTAGATCGAGATGTGGTACTTGCGCTTCTAGAACCAGAAATTACTTTCCTTCCGTTTCTATACCTTACTTCGTTACGTACATTATTTGAATAATTTGTGTAACCATTGGTTGGGCACCAATTTGCAGTATTGTAAAAACCATTATAGCCAAATCTATTGTTTCCCCAAGAACCATATCTATTATACCCCCAAGGGTTGTACCCAAAAGAGTTGTACCCAAAAGAGTTATTATTCCAAGGGTCGTTATAGCTAAAAAATGGGTCGTAATACGGACTAAACGGGTCGTTAAAAGGATTATAAAACCGATTAAAAGAATTGCCAAAATAAGGAGAACCAAAGCCATAACCCATACCAAAAGCCATATTTACATTAGGTCTGTTATTAAAAGAGGGTGCACTGCCATATATATTTGTTGGTACAGATTCGTATGTTTTGTCTTTAGGTAAGCTGTAATCCTTAATAAAGTATTGATTATTTATATCATCAGGACTTCCTGCTTGTTGAGCCGTTGGGCTTTCAAAATTATGATTGGCCGTATATTCTGATTGGCCTTTCAAACTGTTTTCAAGAGTTTCTACAGACGCATATATTTTTGATCTATCTTTTTTAGAGAAATACATGTCATCATTTTCTGACCACTTTGATTGGCTAAAAGCTATAACTGGAAACAGGAATGCTAATAAAAGTGCTTTGACAATTGTTTTTTTAGTTTTCATGTTTCTTAAATTTTAGTGTAATAATCAATTACTTAGTTTAAAGATAACGAGAGCCATTAACAAGATATATATTTGCACCTCATTATTTTTAAAGTATATTACGAAATAAGCAATATTCATACCACAAATGGGAAAAGGGATAACAAAAAGAAGTGTCGATTATTCGGCTTGGTATAATGAACTAGTTAAAAAAGCCGATTTGGCAGAAAATTCTGCTGTTAGAGGCTGTATGGTTATTAAACCACACGGTTATGCTATTTGGGAAAATATGCAAGCTGTGCTTGATAAAAAATTCAAAGAAACAGGTCATTATAATGCCTATTTCCCCATTTTTATTCCTAAATCTTATTTTAGCAAAGAAGCTAGCCATGTAGAAGGGTTTGCCAAAGAATGCGCTGTTGTTACTCATTACCGTTTAAAGAATGATCCGAATGGGGAGGGTGTTATTGTAGATCCTGATGCAAAACTAGAGGAAGAGCTTATTGTAAGACCCACTTCTGAAACTCTTATTTGGGATAGCTATAAAAAATGGATTCAGTCATATAGAGATTTGCCTATTTTGTTAAACCAATGGGCTAATGTGGTACGTTGGGAAATGCGTACCCGCTTATTTTTACGTACAGCTGAGTTTTTATGGCAAGAAGGTCATACTGCACATGCTACGCAAAAGGAAGCAGAAGAGGAAGCGTTACAAATGATGCATGTCTATGCCGATTTTGTTGAAAATTATATGGCGGTTCCCGTACTAAGAGGTGTAAAAACAGAAAGTGAACGATTTGCAGGAGCATTAGAAACCTACTGTATTGAGGCTTTAATGCAAGATGGCAAAGCTTTACAAGCAGGAACTTCGCATTTTTTAGGTCAAAATTTTGCAAAGGCATTTGATGTTAAGTTTGCGGATAAAAGTGGAAAGCTTGATTATGTTTGGGGTACTTCTTGGGGCGTTAGTACTCGTTTAATGGGCGCATTAATTATGGCACACTCCGATGATGAAGGATTGGTGTTGCCTCCAAAATTGGCTCCAACACAAGTAGTTATCATTCCTATTTTTAGAAGCGAAGAAGAGCTTGTAGCTATTAGTAAAGTAGCTGACGTGGTGGTTAAAGAGCTTAGAACCAAAGATATTACTGTTAAGTTTGATAAACGAGATACGCACAAACCTGGGTGGAAATTCGCAGAGTATGAGCAAAAAGGAATTCCAGTAAGAATTGCTATTGGGCCACGCGACTTGGAAAGCAACCAAGTGGAAGTGGCTCGTAGAGACACTAAAGAAAAAAATACATATTCAATGAATGAGCTTTCAAGCACGATTGCAGAACTTTTAGAAACCATTCAAACAGATATGTTTAAGAAAGCATCTCAGTTTAGAGCCGATAAAACGACTATTGTTAATTCTTATGACGAGTTTAAATCTGTGTTAGAAGAAAAGGGTGGGTTTATCTACGCTCATTGGGATGGAACCAGTGAAACAGAAGAACAAATTAAGAACGAAACAAAAGCAACCATTCGATTAATTCCTTTAGAAGGCAATAAGGAAGGCGGCAAATGCATTATAACAGGAAACCCATCAACAGGTAGAGTTATTTTTGCAAAAGCATATTAAAATTACATTAATTATAAACAACAAATTGAAATGAAAAAATTAGCGATTGTATTAGGTGTTTTTATGTTCTCTTTTGGGGGTTCGCAAGCACAAGAATTATTAGAGTTATTAAAGAAGGATCTTAATAAAGAAAAAAGAACCTTGGTGGCAGAAGCCATGGATATTAAGGAAGAGAATAAAACTGCTTTTTGGGAGGCTTATGGAGAGTACGAAACGGCTACAAATACGCTAATAGATATGCGTGCTAAAAACATTGAAAAGTTTGCAGATAACTATGATAAGCTAACAGACGAAATAGCAGATGAAATAGCTTCTACTTACATATCGAGCAAAGCAAAGCAATTAAAGATTCAAAAAACAACGTATAAGAAGATGAAAAAAATAATGGGAGCTAGACAAGCCGCCCGATTTATTCAAATAATGAATCAAGTGCAGTTGTTAATTGATATGCAAATCGCAAGCGAAGTGCCTTTGATTGAGTAATATTTTATTAAACAATAGTAGAAAAAAGGAGTGTTTATCACTTCTTTTTTTATGAGTTGCAATTTTTAAGTAAAATGCTGCCTGTAGCAGGGTTGGTAGCTAAAGGTACATTATGTACATCACAAAGGCGCAATAGCATTTGTACATCAGGTTCGTGTGGGTGCTTGCCTAAAGGGTCGCGAAAAAATATCACCATATCCATATTGCCTTCGGCAACCATGGCCGCTATTTGTGCATCGCCACCTAAAGGGCCAGAAAGAAGAGGTGTAACTTTTAATCCTGCTTTTTGTACGTGGCTTCCAGTGGTACCTGTAGAAACTAAATCAACCTTTGCCAACTGCTCCTTGTGATCGAGTAAAAACTGAACCATTTCAGCCTTCTTGCCATCGTGTGCTATAATTGCTATTTTCATGTTTTGAGATATAAGAAGTAAGAAATTTAGACACAAGATTACTCTGTTTATTCTTTATCTCTTGCCTAACAGTCTATAATCTAATGTCTTTTTGTCTAGTACCTTAAATCTAGTTTTTCTTTCCCGCCAACTGTCCACAAGCAGCATCAATATCCTTGCCTCTGCTTCTTCGTACCTTAACCGTAACACCACGCTTATCTAAATAGGCAGCAAATTTATCGAGGGCTTTCTCTTCTGCTTTTACAAAAGGCGTATCAGCCACAGGGTTGTATTCTATAATATTAACCATACACGGAATATGCTTTGTAAACTGATAAAGCTCTTCGGCATCTTCCAACGAATCATTGAAGTTATAAAATAGGATGTATTCGTACGTAACTTGATTTTTTGTTTTAGAGAAGTAATATTTTAGCGCATCCCTAAGTTCTACCAAGGAGTTTGATTCGTTAATGGGCATAATTTCATTCCGCTTTATGTCGTTGGCTGCATGTAATGAAACTGCCAGGTTAAATTTAACTTCATCGTCACCCAATTTACGTATCATTTTGGCAATACCTGCGGTAGAAATAGTGATTCTCCTTGGAGCCATGCCCAACCCTTCAGGCGAAGTAATATGTTCAACCGATTTTAACACATTCGCATAATTCAGTAGAGGTTCGCCCATGCCCATATACACAATATTAGTCAGGGGTTGATTATATTCTTTTTCAGCTTGGTTTTTAATAAGTACAACTTGGTCATAAATTTCCGAAGCATCTAAATTACGCTTTCGATCTAGCTTGCCCGTGGCGCAAAAAGTACAACTTAAAGAACAGCCCACTTGTGAAGAAATACAAGCCGTCATTCGTTTCATAGTTGGTATCAAAACACCCTCCACAATATTGTCGTCAAAAAGTTGAAGCGATGATTTAATGGTGCGGTCATTGCTTTTTTGCTCGTCTTCAATTAGTACATTATTAATAACAAAATGAGCCTCTAGCATTTCTCGAGTTGCCTTCGATAAGTTAGTCATTTGCCCAAACTTAGTAGCTGATTTTTGCCACAGCCATTCATACACCTGTTTTGCTCGAAAAGCTTTGTCTCCTTGGGCTGTAAAAAAAGCTTTAAGTTCTTCTATTGTTAATTTCCGTATGTCTTTCTTATCTTGTGGCATAGTGCAAAGGTATGCCTAGACGAGTCGTATTAAAACATTTAACCACAAAGAACACTGAGCCAATCAGAACACAAAGTACTCAAAGAAATTCTCTCTGCGGACTTTGTGTCTTCTTTGTGTACTTTGTGGTTAAAAATCAGACAAATTGTCTTAAAATAACGCAATCTTTACTAATAATATGTCAAAATTTCCGAATTGTGTAGAAGGTAGAGTTTTTGATAGGTTGATTATCAAAACACAGAACTATGAATTTAGATAAATATACAATCAAATCACAGGAGGTGCTTCAACAAGCAACCTCTATAGCCAGTAGCTATGGGCAACAGTCCATTGAGCCTGGCCATATTTTAAAAGCATTATTTGAAACCGATGATAATGTAGTTTCATTCATAAATAAAAAATTGAATGTAAACATAAATCAACTTCAAGCTAAGTTGGAAGAAATAATAATTTCTTATCCTAAGGTATCTGGTCAACAACCTTATTTAGGCAATAATTCTGCTGCCGTATTGCAAAAAGCGGAGAGTATGCTTAAAGAAATGGGTGATGAATACATTGCAGTTGAGCATATTCTGCTTGGCTTATTTTTGGGCAAGGACAAAGTGAGTTCCATTTTAAAAGATGCAGGCTATGATAAAAAATCATTAATAGCAGCTATCAACGAATTGCGAGGTGGCGATCATGTAACCGATGCCAATGCCGAAGGTAAGTATCGTTCGTTAGAGCGCTATTCTAAAAACCTGAATCAGTTGGCGAAGGATGGGAAAATTGATCCTGTAATTGGCAGGGATGAGGAAATTAGGAGAGTACTTCAAATCCTTTCTCGAAGAACCAAAAACAACCCAATGCTCGTAGGCGAGCCGGGGGTTGGTAAAACGGCCATTATCGAAGGTATGGCACAGCGAATTGTAGATGGAGATGTGCCCGAAAACCTAAAATCTAAGATATTAATCTCCCTAGATATGGGCTTGCTGGTGGCAGGAGCCAAGTATAAAGGCGAGTTTGAAGAACGTTTAAAAGCCGTAATTAAAGAAGTAACCGACTCCAATGGAGAAATAGTGCTGTTTATAGATGAAATACACACTTTAATTGGTGCAGGAGGAGGCGAAGGAGCCATGGATGCGGCCAATTTATTAAAACCAGCTTTGGCAAGAGGCGAACTACATGCCATAGGAGCCACTACCTTAAAAGAGTATCAAAAATATATCGAAAAGGACAAAGCATTGGAACGTAGGTTTCAAATGGTACTGGTAGATGAGCCTCAAATAGAAGATGCCATTTCCATTTTACGGGGTATTAAAGATAAATACGAATTGCACCATGGAGTGCGAATAAAAGATGATGCCGTTATTTCGGCTGTGGAATTATCGAGTCGCTATATCTCAGATCGGTATTTGCCAGATAAGGCCATTGATTTAATGGATGAGGCTGCGGCTAAATTACGTATTGAAATTGACTCAGTTCCGGAAGAACTAGATGAGATTCAGCGTAAAATAATGCAGCTAGAAATTGAGCGCGAAGCCATTAGAAGGGAAAAGAATAAGGGAAAAGAAAAAGTATTGAATAAGCAAATTGCCGAATTAACTGACGACCGTAATGCCCTAAAGGCAAAATGGGAGAATGAAAAGGAAGTAATTCAAGGTATTCAGCAAGCTAAGGAGGAGATTGACGCTCTCAAATTAGAAGCAGAACAGGCAGAACGTTCTGGTGATTTTGCTAAAGTAGCAGAGCTGCGCTATGGTAAAATAACGGAAGCAGAAAGCAAATTGGAAACCTTAAAAGTAAAGGTGAACGAAATGCAAAATGCAGAAGATACGTTGCTTAAAGAAGAAGTAGATAGTACTGATATTGCAGAAGTAGTTGCTAAGTGGACAGGTATTCCTGTGACAAAAATGCTACAGTCAGATAGAGAAAAATTACTTCATTTAGAAGAAGAACTCGGTAAGCGAGTGGCAGGGCAAGATGAAGCCATAGCCGCATTATCCGATGCAGTGCGTAGAAGCAGGGCAGGTTTGCAAGACCCGAATAGACCAATTGGTTCGTTCATATTCTTGGGCACAACAGGCGTTGGTAAAACGGAGCTTTCAAAAGCCTTGGCCGAATACTTGTTTAATGATGAGCATAATATGGTGCGCATTGATATGAGCGAATACCAAGAACGACATGCGGTGAGTCGTCTTATAGGGGCGCCTCCAGGATATGTGGGCTATGACGAAGGTGGTCAGCTAACTGAAGCAGTGCGAAGAAAACCTTATTCAGTAGTGCTATTGGATGAAATTGAGAAGGCGCATCCAGATGCATTTAATGTGCTGCTTCAAGTGTTGGATGATGGTAGGCTAACAGATAATAAGGGTCGTGTGGCTAATTTTAAAAACACGATTATAATAATGACCACCAATATTGGAGCACATGTAATTCAGGAGCGATTTGAGGATTTGGAGAATAAAGATGTAGAACAGGTTATTGAAGCTACAAGGGCTGAAGTGTTCGATTTGCTTAAAAAATCGGTTCGTCCAGAGTTTTTAAATAGAGTGGATGAAACCATTATGTTTAGACCTTTGACCAGAACTGATATTCGAAAAATTGTAGATATACAGTTTGGGTTAATTATTAAGCGAGTAGAGCAAAATGATATTAAGGTAAGTATTACTGACGAAGCTTTAGATTATTTAGGAGCACTTGGATTTGATCCTCAGTTTGGAGCCAGACCTTTGAAGCGTGTACTTCAAAGGGAAGTATTGAATGAGCTCTCGAAGCAAATAATTGCAGGTAAAATAGCTGCGGGAGATAACGTAGATATTGAATTGAAAGGTGACAAATTGGAGTTTGTTAAACTTGAACAAGTTGAGGAGGTGTAGATTAAAATATCCCCGGATTTATTCCGGGGACTTCTTTTTATAAAAAAAAGATGTTCTATTTTTGCCACTCCTCAATCTAGTACCTAGGTTTATTGCGCACGTGGTGAAATTGGTAGACACGCCAGCTTGAGGGGCTGGTGCTCTCACGGGCGTGGAGGTTCGAATCCTCTCGTGCGCACAATTGCAGTTAAATATTTTTCTTTACTTCTTTCGTATTTACAACCTAATTTAAACACAATAAAATGAAAAAATCGCTCGTAATCTTAATCATTATTCCCGTTATGTTGTTCTCTTGTAAAAAGACCTTAGAAGAACTTTCAACGATAGGAACATTTACATCTACTATTTCAGGAAATGTATCGGGTCAATTTGATGGCAGTGCTGCTTTTGTACATAATATTACAGCTAATACAACTCCAAACGGATCGTTGTTATCTGTTGCGCTTACAAAGGCTTCTGATCAAACTCAAGTTATTACACTAACTCTTACAAACTCATCAAAAACTGGTATTGTGGCAGGTACTTATGATTATGATCTAGGGAGTAATTCGGATGATTTATTTATTGCCGCCTTTAAAAATGACCAAGAAACATATAGTGTTCCTGCTCAGTCTTTAATAAGTCGGATTACACTTACTAGCGTTGAAGATTTACGAGTAAAAGGAGAATTTGAGTTGAATTTAGTTGACCTCGTGTCTAATGAGACGGTTAAAATTGTGGGTACATTTGATGCGGCTGGAATAACCGAAACTAATTAGAGTCTGTCTATAAAGTCGGGGTTTATTTTTCAACTCACATTTCAGCCTTGAATAGTTTTCGTTACTGCTGGTTGCTATTTTGGTATTATTGATAATTTTAAG
>JAMOMJ010000129.1 GCA_027067135.1 Cyclobacteriaceae bacterium | reverse complement strand
AAATTATCAATAATACCAAAATAGCAACCAGCAGTAACGAAAACTATTCAAGGCTGAAATGTGAGTTGAAAAATAAACCCCGACTTTATAGACAGACTCTAATTAGTGTTCGTCTATAAACTCGGTGTCTGATTCAGAAAGTTCGTTATCAAGGCTTGTGAAGTCAAAAAAAACGGAGTTTACTGGGGTAATCAGGCGTAGCCGAGTATTTTTTTGACGAACATAACGCAGGTAGCGGACTTTATGGACAGACTCTAATTAAAATATGCAGAATGCCATAAATCGGTTGAATTGCCTTTCGTTTCCACACTAAAAACATGCACTCCTTTGTTTTTCAATAACAATTTTTCAATCTTTCTTTTGCTTAAAATACTAAACGAGGAAGCAAAGCTATCTGCCAGGGTAGCATTTGGGGCAATAACAGATATTTGTATATTGCCGGTAATGCCAATACCTGTGTAAGGGTTAATAATATGCGAGTAGGTTTTACCATCAATTATAACTTTTTGATACAGGTTACCAGAAGTGGCAATGGCCGAATTACTTAAAGAAATAATATCCGAAATCTTTTTTCCGGTATGGTCTGTATAACTAACCTCAATGTTCCAGCCATCCTGATTTGGGGGAGGGTTGCTTATTGCAATATCTCCACCAAAATCGACCAGAGCCTGTTTAATGCCATATTGTTTTAAAATTAGCAAAACAGCATCTGCAGTATAACCCTTGGCAATTCCACCAAGGTCTAGTTGAGTGCCTTTTTTTTTAAGTAAGGCCGTTTTATTATCTTTATTTAGTAATAATCGCTTATAGCCTGTTGTTTTTTTTGCAGCCATCAACTGTTTTTTCGAAGGGAATTTGCCTGTTTTTTTTGCCTGCCTCCAAATTTTTGTGTAAGCTCCAATGGTAACATCAAAACTGCCTTTTGTTTGTTTTGAGATAGTGTTGGCTTGTAAAAGCACTTCAAATAATTCATCGCTTATTTGCACCGGTGTTTTTTCTCCACTTTTTTGGCAAAGTCTGTTTAGCTCACTATTAGGAATGTAATCGCTAAAAACCTGATTGAGATGCTGAACCCGAATAAAAGCTTCGGATGCTGCTTTTTTTGCCGTTGCACTATCAGAGGCGTACAGAATAAGGCTTAGCACAGTTCCCATAGCCGGTTGGCTGTACTCAAAACGTTGGCTCGGCTGGGCATTGGCATTGTTCTCAAAAAGAAACAAGCCCAAAATGCTATACAAAAGGGAATAATGAGTTTTCATATTATTCTAGGATATGCTGTTTTATGCACTTTTACTATAATTCAGACTGTTATAAATTCGATGTGAAATTTTAAATCTTTCAAAACCTTACTAAAATAAGGTATGTTTTACTATTTATTCTATATTTGGTATTATTAACGAAACTTATTAAGTTACAAAACTTTATTAACCTGATTAATTCATGAATCTTTGTTATGAGCATTTCAAGTGTCTGTTAGTCAAGTGCTCGCACAGGATTTTGGAACGGAGATGTAGCGAGCTACATTGAGTACCAAAATTCGAGCAAGTGCTTGAATGATAGGCAATTGAAATGCGTAATAGATTATTCATGAATTATTCAGGTTAAATAGCAGATTAAATATATTGATTTAACCAAACAGGTATAAAACAATTTGTGGTGTCTGTGTAAGAAAAATATTATAACACGTTGAATTATTGATGAACCTTAATATAAAAAAATATAAATATATTATTTGCCAGGCGATAGTTTTGAGTTTCGGCATTCAAAATCTGTCTGCTCAAAATACAGTAAATAAAACGGCAGACTTTGTTCAGAGCATTGGCACTTCGGATGTAACATTTGAAATGGTGAAAATTCCGGGTAGTGTATATCAAATGGGCACTTCTAACGGAAGTTATAATGATGCCCCGCTTCATACCGTACAGGTTGATAGCCTTTGGGTTGGCAAATATGAAGTAACGTGGGAGCTGTTTGAACTTTTTTTATCCGAAAATAATATTCTGCCCGACTCCTTTCCTCAGGACAAAATAAAAAAAGCAGATGCAATCACACGCCCCAGTCCGCCCTTTGAAGACCCTGCTTTTGGAATGGGTAAAAATGGGTATCCTGTGGTTAGCATCTCGCCTTATGCAGCCTTAACGTTTTGCAAATGGCTATCAACCGTTACAGGCAGGCTTTACCGATTGCCAACAGAAGCAGAATGGGAATATATGTGCAAAGCGGGTGAGTCCAATAGTGTTTTTACAGACAAACCAAGCCAGACAAGCCAACTGGGTAATTATGCCTGGAGTTACGAAAACAGTAACGACAGCTACGCAAAAGTTGGTCAAAAGCTGCCAAATGCCTTTGGCTTGTTTGATATATTGGGCAATGTGGCTGAATGGACTTTGGATCAGTATGATGAAGATTTTTATAATAACCAAAAGGATACAATAGCAATAAACCCTTGGAATATGCCCACGAGGTTGCACCCCCGTGTGTTCCGGGGTGGTTCCTGGGATGATGATGCCAAAGATTTAACGTGCACATTAAGGAGTAAGTCTGGGTTCTATCTGCAAAAAAACGACCCCCAAATACCTAAAAGTTTTTGGTGGTACACAGATTCTCCCTTTATTGGCTTTCGTTTGGTTAGCCCTGTAAAACAACCTGATGAAAAGGAAGCCAAAAAGTTTTGGCAATTAGTGCTGGATGAATAATTGAATTTGAAGTAATATTTACCTAATTAATAAAGATGCTATGAGTAAGATAACCAATGAAGGTAGAAGAGATTTTATAAAGAAAAGTTCTGCAGTTGCATTGGGTGGAGCATTGATTGGCTCAATGCCCGGCCAGCTACATGCTTATATTAATGAACCCCAGCAAATTAAAATTGGCCTGGTTGGTTGTGGTGGTAGAGGAAGAGGTGCTCTGTTCGAAGCACTTAAAGCTTCTCCTGCAGTTAGAGTTGTGGCCATAGCCGATACCTTCGAAGACAAAGTAAAAAGGACTTTGGGTTTATTAGAGCAAAATTTTAAAGAAAGATGTGATGTAACAAAAGATACTGTGTTTATAGGGCTGGATGCCTATAAAAAAGTTATTGAGATGTGTGATGCTGTTATTTTGGCAACACCTCCACCATTTAGGCCATTGCATTTTGAAACAGCAATAAAGGCAGATAAGCATGTTTTTATGGAAAAACCTTTGGCTGTAGATGTACCGGGTTTTAATAAGATTATAGAGGTTGGGAAACTGGCCGATCAGAAGAAATTAAATGTGGTTGTTGGTCTTCAGTTTAGATATGCAAAGGCCAACCAGGAGATGGTAAAAAGAATTAAGGAAGGG
>JAMOMJ010000128.1 GCA_027067135.1 Cyclobacteriaceae bacterium | reverse complement strand
TACGCGCTCCCAGAAGTTAGTGGGAAGTGGAGAGGTGACTGAGTGGCCGAAAGTACCGGTTTTGAAAACCGGCGACGGGTTAAACCGTCCCAGGGTTCGAATCCCTGCCTCTCCGCCATAACATAGTTCATTAAAGTCCATGAACGTACTAAGCCTGCATTCTAGCGGGCTTTTTTATGCCTTTCTTGTTCGCAGAGGTTCGGCAATAATCGTTGACAGCCTGCATAACTAGGCGGTACTTTTGACGGTATCTTAAGCAAAATAATGGAGATACCGTCAAATGAAGCTCACTGCAATAGCTATTAAAAATGCTAAACCAAGAGAAAAGCCATATAAAATAGCCGATGGAATGGGTCTATACCTATTAATTAAGCCAAAAGGCAAGTATTGGCGCTATGATTATCGTTATCTTAAAAAGCGTAAGACACTCGCTTTCGGAAAATTTCCTGATGTATCTTTACAAGAAGCAAGAGAGTCTCATTATCAAGCAAGAAAGTTGTTAACGGGTGGTGTAGACCCTTCTCATGAAAGAAAAGTTGTAAAGAGTATGAAACTTTACCAAGCTGGTAATACTTTTGCTGCAATTGCATTTGAATGGCTTGATACTAAAAAACCATCTTGGGTTGATAGCCACTTTACAAGCGTAAAGGGGCGTTTAGAAAATCATGCTCTTGATCACATTGGTAATAGACCTATTACGGAAATTACAGCACCTGAATTATTAATGATGATAAAACGTATTGAAGCTCAAGGCTTCTATGAAACAGCACACCGCGTCCGTTCTGTTTGTAGCCAAGTTTTCAGATATGCAATAATTACTGGTCGAGCAAAACTTGATCCTGCGGCAAGTTTAATCGGATCGTTAGTGCCTGTAGAGGTGACTAGTTTTGCTGCAATAACAGACCCTATTAAGCTAAGAGAGTTATTACGTGTTATAGATGGATATTCTGGTGACTTTATTACAAGGTCTGCTCTTAGACTTGCCCCATTAGTCTTTCTTCGCCCAAAAGAACTACGAAGCGCGGAATGGAAAGAATTTAACTTTGACAAGTCTGAATGGTTGATTCCTGCTAAAAAAATGAAAATGAAAGCGGATCATATAGTACCTTTAAGCAAGCAAGCTATTGAGATTTTAGAAGAAGTAAAAAAGTTAACAGGGAATGAGAGGTACGTCTTTCCATCTGTTCGTTCTAAATCTCGTCCAATGTCTGAAAATACAGTTAACGCAGCTTTAAGAAGAATGGATTATACAAAAGAAGAGGTAACTGGGCATGGCTTTAGAGCTACTGCTTCAACACTTCTAAACGAGCAAGGCTACAACTTCGATTGGATAGAGGTACAACTTGCCCACGCTGAGAGAAACAAGGTAAGAGCTGCTTATAATCGCGCTAAGTACCTACCTCAAAGAAAAAAAATGATGCAAGAATACTCTGATTATTTATATCAACTTCGAGATGGTGCAGATGTAATAAAGCTTTACTCTCACTAATTCATGAAAAATGTTTAAGTTATTTTTCATGAAAATTGCAATCTACTCTTTAAACTATAATGATATACATTCATTCGTAGTAGTAAATGAATGAAATAGCGTCGCTAGCGCGAAATCAAAATTAGTACTTTAACGTTCTTTACGAACATTATTACAAAAAAGCAACTTTGCTTTGTTTGTAAATTATCTACGTCTTCATGACACCACACCAGATTATCTTGAAGTTTTTCAATAGAGATAAGTTTAGACTTTGTAAAAGATTTTTTGGTTCAACTCTCTATTTTATCCCTCTAAGTAGGAAATTATAAATAAAATAGCGGAAAGAACTATGACCCCTAAATTTCACCAAATCCCACCAACAGGTTATTTGCGCCTGAGCCAAATTATTGGCGATAAGCAAAAAGGAATCCCTGCAATAATACCGATTGGTCGTACGGCATGGATGGATGGAGTAAAATTAAAAATCTATCCTCAACCTGTGAAACTAGCAAAACGTACTGTTGCATGGAAAGTTGAAGATATTTTAAAGCTTATAGAAGATTTAAACATGGGACTCTTTAAATAAGTGTTAAAAAATAAAAGCCTAAATCAATAAATGATTTAGGCTTTTATAATGGCAATGATAATTAACTCCCCAGGTAAGTCGAAGTTACTTGCTCTCTACTATGCCCTGTTTCTTCTGCGATTTGAAGCCGAGCCTCTTTATCTATAGCACGCTCTTCTTTTGTCATATCTCGTTGTCTTTTTCCTCCACACGCAGGACAACCTTTTCCTGTCAGTGCCTTATAGCGATCCTGAATATATTTATGTCTAATCCCGTGAGCTTTTCCATCTAGCCCAGATTTTGGAACAGTATTCTTATAAGTAGTCATTTGTTGTTTATAAGATTTATCTGGGGGTATTAATGAATTATTACCGCATATCGTTTTTAACTTATTTACTAATGCGCGTTGCTGAGAAGTTAAAATAGGAATATTACGAGGTCTGCCATTTTTACACCATTGCCCTTTCAGGGCTAAATGATCTCCTTTATCAGCTATAGCTATTATTATTTTCATCGACTCTTCTCTTCTAATGCCAAAAGCTGCCTGGGCTCTCAAGCTATTTCTAATATTTGGGTCATTAATCTTATCTAGATGTTTTTGCTCTAATTTAACTGCTTTACTAATGTTAGTAACATAAGAGCGATTCTTAATTCCAAGTTCCTTGTTTGTTGGTATTTGACGAGCAGGGTTTACCTTTTTAATTGACCATCGAAAATGGGACATCCTGTTTTTCATTGTGCCAGATGAAATGCCTTTTTTTAACCAGTTTTCAACAAGAGCCACAGCGTGCTTTTCTTTCAAAGCATTGACATTCATTTGATTAAAGCCCAATTCTTTTAACTGACTTGCTATTAAGTTGTGAGCTTCTTGTCTGGCTTGCTGTGTTGAAAAGCTTCCTTCTCGATTGCTGTCTCTTAGTTCTTTAAGCTGATATGTTAATTTGTCCATGATTTTATCCTTTGATATAAATATAAAAAAATTGTTTATTACTAAATTAAATTAGTTTTTCTATATCAGCAGACTTATCACAAACTCATATCAGTACAAATCATTTGTTAAGTGTTAATCACTCATCTGTACTTGACAATACAAAAGCCCGATTGGGTAAAAGTGAGATAAAAGATAGTCTTATAAAAAGCCAGTTTTGATGATGGTTGTTAACCGCTCAAAAAACAAAGTCATAATAAGTCATAGCTGAACTCCTCTAATTTTGAAGAATCAAATTGACAATCAATTTGATATAGAAATGCATAAGAAATGCGTTGATTAAATGTCTACTTACTTTTTTATTATGAGTATTAACTCAAGATATACTTTTTATATAGAGTTTTTCATATACTTCAAAAACAATGATTTTAAATCAATGTTCTGTCGAATTGAATTTCCCTAAATAAATAAAAAGAAATGAAAAGTGAAATAGCAGTTATTCTCTTAATTAATGAATCAAAGAACAAAAATATTTAAGGCTAGTGAAAGCTAATTTTTGCACTAGTTGAAAATTAAGAAGGCAATAATGCTTTAAGAATCGTTGCAATGACCCAATAGGTTATATTGAAATTACACGATTGATGACAGTAAATGTCGTAGATTCTGTGAGTAAAACACCTCACAGTATGTTGTTAAGAACTTAGCAACATAGCTAGCTCTTAATATGAATAATTCTATGATCTTATTTTCTTAAAAGCAAATAAAAATCAGTTTCACTGATTTAAAAAGCTAAATTCATTGATAGATTTAATATAAGTTATTGTTTATTAATGATTTATTATTTTTTATCGCATATGTCACTGTCTGATCCGTGTGCGCGCGAGCGCACTCGTCTAAGACAGAGACATATGCTTATCTGATCTAAATTTAATTTTCAAAGCCCAAGGCTCGTAAAAAACACGATTGTTTTCAACTGGTTTTTGCGTTTCTGGAGAGGTCTCAATTTGGTATGTATCCGCGTATACATTCACAAACAATACTTGCCCCGACATTAATATTATTAACAGTAGTACATAACCGAAATCATGCTCTTTTACACTAAAGAAAAGCATGAGTGGTGCAAGTCCAATCAGCTCATATATTGCAATTTCACTAGTAACAGCTATATAGATTTGTAAAATTAAATCCGCTGGAAAATATTCTATTGTCATAAAAAATGCCAAAACTGTGAATGCAGTTATTGAACAAATTACTCTGCTTTTATCTGTCATAATATCTCTTTATTTTAATTGTTTTTTAATGAAATTTTCTTTCAAAGCTATTTGAGAATTATCTCTGAAACTTGAATTTACTTGTAATATCTCAGCTCGAAGAATATTTATTTGATAGATTTTATGCACATTAATATCGTCTAATTCTTCAATTGTTGCTAAGTTATCGTGTAACTCATCAATAAGTTGATTGATGAGTTTTTCTTTTTTATTAGTAATGTGAGAGATGTTACTCATGTTAAATTAAGCTTGATCCTGCACTTAATCTATCGGCAGATTTAAGAACTTCAATTACATCCATTTTTGGGATAGAGTCATAGCTTTTCTTCTTCCACACTAAAGAATAACGAATTGCTATAGCTAATTGAGCATCTACATGGTCTAACCAGTTCAGGTGTGGTGCAAGAACCTCTAAAGTTAGTAATTCATGATCAACATATGATCCTAGCTCTGTTATTGCCTTGTTACTTGAATAAGACCAAATTTTTCCAATGTCGTGTAGCAAAGCAATAACTGCACCAAAATGCCTGTCATCTGGTTGTAACTGTTGGTTGTTAAAGACTTGCCAGGCAGTTTCTGCTGAATGAACAAGTAGTCCACCCCTATAGTTATGGTGATGACTTATGCTTCCTGGAGCGATTATAAACTTCTCAAGAATATTTTTATCATTAAAGATACTTAGAATAAATTCTCTTAAAGGGCTATTTGGAAGCCATGATAAAATTACTCGTAACCGTACTCTAGCTTGTGAAACTTCTTTTGATTCTCTGTATAAATTTGTTATAGAAGCGCATTTAACTTGCCAGAGTCCATTGAACATATGCCACTGTCCTTCAATACCTACTTTTTTCCCGTGCGAGACATTTTTTAATCCCTTGCATGACTCTTTCCATGCTATAGCGGTAATAGGCAATCGGTCGATTTGAATATTAAAAACTAAGTACGACTTCTTTACTTGAGAAACTTTCTTATCAGGATTTTTGGCGATGAATTCTCAAGAAAACTCATCACCGACACTTATTTTTGGTTGAGTGATCATATGAATTTTCTATCTGCTAAATATTCTTCAAAGCGATCTACGAGGATAGGCAGAACACTGTCAGTAAGTTTCTCATCAAGATTCAATAAAGAATCTTTAATCCAAGTTTCTGTTGCTTCTTGATGAGTTTCTTTAGCAACATAGTTATTTGAAGAAACAAGATCATCAGGATTTATTTGATATGCCGTCATTATTGTCTTTGCTAGTTTTTGTATTTGAGTATTATTTTTTGTTTGTATATTCATAAGACAAACAAATAGCGACTATAGTCGCTATTGTCAATATATAAATAGTGCCGCTTGTCGCTTTTTTTGTTATTCTCTAAAAACTCAACAACTGTGAATATACAATGGCTAGAACTAAAACAGACTTTGCTCAAATTCTCACTGATCTTAGAGATATTGGACTTAATGACTACCGAATGGCTGAACTAACTGAAATTAATCGAACGATGCTATCAAAGCTGAGAGTGGGAAAACGAAAGCAACCGAACTATGACGACGGTGCGGAAATTATGAAAATTTATGAAAGAGAAGTGGTAGCTTCAAAAGATTGAAGCCACATTTGTTTATCTACAGTTTTGACTGTTCTGCTTTTCTTTTAGCTTGAGCTTCTTTACGTTTAATCTCTTGGTAGGTTTTTTGAAAATCATTATTGATATAGTTCATGCTCATTTGGAAACTTAAATGTGGGGCATTAAGCACAATAGTTGAATTCCCGTTTTTAAAAGTTGCTGACTTATTGCCCACAAATGGAATGTTTTTTGATGACATTTTGTATTTCTTTTTCATTGTTGAAAAAAGATAATCAAATTTGTTTTTTGAGAAAGTAGTTAGTATTGCTACGAGTTTTTTCTCTTTATCGAAAATAGCCGTTGCTGATTGAAGTCCTTCAATACTGATCTCTTCAACATTAAGATTATACATATCACCAGCGTTATAACGATTTTCGCCAGCATATTTCATATGATATTTTGCTTTAGACGATTCGACGGTAGCTATACTGATTTCTAACCCAAAAGGAGATGGGTCAGCATTGGCTAGGAATGGAAGGATTACGAGAGTAGTTAATAAAAAAAATTTCATCATTACAGACCTCTCTTATTTAAAGTGTCAATATTTTTAATTGCTACTTTGCTTCCAAGTTTTTTTGCTTTTTCATACCACTGACGAGCTTGTTTATATTTTTTACCCCTTTGAGCTAAATTCCCCAAATTGTTTATCGCAGCTGAATTTCCTTTTGTTGCAGCATCAATATAATAAAGACGAGCTTTTTCTATATCTGCATTCACTCCTAAACCTTTTTCATATATTTGCCCTAACCAGTTAGTGGCATCGACATTACCAAGTTGTGAAGCAATCTGAAAATTGTTAATAGCTTTTGTGTAATCTTTATCTACCCCTATTCCCTTGATGTAGAGTAAAGCAAGGTTAAAATTAGCATTAAAGCTTGGGGCTTGGTCGGTAGATCTTTTTAGCCAGTAAAAGGCTTTTTTGTGGTCTTGCGGTACTCCTTGACCTCTTCCATATTTAACACCAAGAGCATTTTGTGCCAAATGATGACCTTGATTTGCCGCTTTTTGGTACAGTTTTACTGCTTGTTTAAAGAATCCCTTTTTTTGTGCTTCTATGCCCTTAAGATAAAGTGCTTGGCTTGATTCTACTGGTGCTTTTATGGTCGAACGTGCTGAGCTTTTTACTGTGTTACTAGAAGAACACCCTGTTAGGGCTAAAAATATTAGTAATATGTATAAAGTAGTTTTCATTGATTTTCCTTTAGTTTTATTAATTATATGATCTTGCAATAAATGCAAACTATAGCATTCATTATATACAAACTATACAAAATGACAACTATAGCTTGTAGTGCTATAGTTGTCGTTAGTGTCTTATGTGTTCTATTTGAGCAGAATACATGGATAAGAATGATAATAGAGATAAGACGGATATAGCATTTGGACAAGCTTTAAAGCAGTGCCGAAAATTCAGAGGAAAAACACAGGAAGATTTTGGCGATGTATCTAGTCGTACTTATATCAGTCAGATAGAAAGAGGTGTTAGTGCGCCTACACTAAAGAAAATTGAAATGCTGGCTAAGGAGTTAGAACTAGAACCTACTACTATGGTTGCTTTGTGCTATTTAAAATTAAACTCCACATTAACTACAAAACAGTTATTAATTAATGTTAAAAAACAGCTGGATGAAATAATGTAGTGGTTTAGAAAGTTTGAATAAATTATTACTCTGGGCTGTACTAGTTTAGCCAAGCTCTTTTAGAGATAAAAAGGAACTATTAGTTTGCAAATGCAGTATAAATAAGCAACAATATGGATACACACCGTACATCCATTGGATATCCATATTTTGAAGTCAGCAGGTTTTAGAATCAGAGTAGAGCCAGAATTACGTGATTTGTTTGTTTCAGCATGTAAAGAGGAAGATTTAAGTGCTGCACAGGTGCTTCGTTCATTCATGAAAGATTATATTAAGAATTATGAGCTTGCTAAGCAAAAAGATTTATTTATCGATTCAAACCCTTCTAGGGAGTCATAGCTATGTTAGATAGCTACTCTGAAGAAAATTTAAGTAATGAATCAGAAACACAGGGATTATATTTATCAGAAGGTACACGCTCTACTATTAAAAAGAAGGGGGCTGTATATACTACTGAACTATTAGCCAAATACGTATCAGATAAAGTTTTAGAAATTTTGCTGGAAGATTTAAAAACAGAATCTAAAAAATCCATAGATATGGACATGATAAGAATTTTAGATCCTGCATGTGGTAAGGGGGAGTTGCTAGTAAACATTTGGGACTCATTAACCAAAGTAGCATTTGAGAATAAGAGTATATTTAGAGGTTCTAATCAGTCATGTCCTAAAGAAATTTTATGTGGTATTGATTTTGACAAAAAAGCTATTTCTCAGGCAAGGAGTAGGATTAATTTATGTCAAAGTATAAGATCAAAAAAACACAATCTAGTTCACACTAATGCAATCTATCCTTATAAAATAAAAAACTGCAATAGCGGTTGGTCTAGGCTCAAAGATAGTTTTGATGCTAAAGCAGGGTTTGATATTATCATCGCTAACCCCCCGTGGGGAGCCGAAGTAAAATCATACAGAAATGATATCTCAAAAGAATATTACACCTTATTTAAAGGGCAATTCGATACTTCTGACCTCTTTTTGGAATCTGCAATTTATAATACTAAAGAAGGTGGATATTTAGCATTTATCTTACCTGATTCATTATTCTCACAAGAAAGGAAAGAATTACGCGGTTTAATATTAAGTAATACAAAAATTAAATATATTGCTCGCTTGGGTGAAAAGTTCTTTGAAGGAGTGAATCGAGCCTGCGTGATTCTAATATGTCAAAAATCTAAATTTAATGAAAACAACAATATACAATGTATGCGGTTGACGCCAGAATCAAGAAAAAATATTTTGCTAGGTCTCTCTAGTTTTAAAGAAGCAGAGCATAAGTTAGCTCATGATATAAAACAGAGTAGGTTTATTAATAATAATGATTTTCTTTTTGATATTGATATGTCAGAAAGTGAAGAGAATATTTTACTTAAAATAAATAAGTCTAACAGCAGTATTAGAAGTTTTTTATCTAGCTCAAGAGGGGTTGAACTATCAAAAACTGGTAGGATTTTACAATGTAATAATTGTTATAAATGGATGCCATTATCAAATAAGGAATATGTTCTATGTCCTCACTGTAAGACAAACTTATTAAAAAGCTCCTTAAAAAAAGAAACTATTATATATAAAGAACGTAGAGATGGATGTTCCCCTATAATCGTAGGAGAGAATATACAGCGATACAAAATAACTAATAGATATTGGATAGATCTTGATAAAGAAGGTATAAATTATAAAGATTCTAGCTTGTACAGTTCGCCAAAACTTATAGTAAGAAAAACTGGTGTTGGAATATCAGCTACTATTGACTATGAAAACTCTCATACAAATCAAGTTGTTTATATATTTAAAGCCTTGGATAGTATTTTAAATATAATCCCATTGGAGTTTTTCCTAGGAGTCTTAAGTTCAAGAGCAATTTATTATTACACAATTAAGAAACATGGTGAAACGGAATGGAGATCCCATGCGTATGTTACGCAAAAGCAAATATTAAACGTGCCGTTACCTGACCTAAAAGATTTACTAGGCGATAAACAATATATTGTAACTGCAATTACTAAGTTAGTTTCAGATAATATAAATTATAGCGATTGTATAACCCCTAAAGCTGACGCGAAAATTGAACGTCTTGTAGCAGAATTGTTTGATTTAACAGAGTCTGATTATGATACAATTTTTACCACTTTAGATGAAATTGAATCCCTAAAGCCTGTACGAGCATTAAAAAAAATCAATACTAATATGATATTTTCGAAATAGGTTGTTAGATGGGACACCGATATATTGGCTCGAAGTCAAAAATAGTTAATAAAGTTGTTGATAAAATATCTAAATTAACACCGCAGCATTCTACTGTCTCAGACTTAATGTGTGGAACAGCCTCTGTTTCAATTGCATTAAGAGAAAAGGGCTTTAGCGTCATTGCAAACGACTTAATGACGTACTCATATCATCATGCAATAGTAGGACTTAAGTTTAACAAGTACCCTGAATTTAAAGCTGCGGCTGACTTTATTGAAAAGTTCTATATTCAGGATGAATTAAATTTATTTGATCTTAGTTCATATGACAAAATCATCAATGCGTTATCGAATGTAGACTCAGTAAAAGGTTATTTTTGGAAAGAGTTCTCATTAGATGGAAGTCCCAAAAATACTTTAAAGCCAAGAAATTATTTTAGCAGTATCAATGCCGCGAAAATTGATGGTATACGTATAGCATTGTCTGAACTGTATTCTGATAGGTGTATAACAGACCTCGAATATAGTTTGCTTCAGCATGATTTATTAATGGCGACAAATGATATCGCAAATATTGCAGGAACTTATGGCCATCACTTGGCAAAGCTATCTGGGAGAGCGAAAGATGAGATTAAGTTGAGTCCATCTGTATTGCTAACAAGAAAAGATACAGAGAATCATAAGGTCTATAAAGGATATGCTGAAGAGGTGTCTAAAAAAATTACATGTGACTTATGTTATATCGATCCACCATATATGAAAAGGCAATATGCTGCTAATTACCATGTATTAGAAACTATTGCTAGAGGTGACGAGCCAGAAGCTATTGGTGTTAGTGGGTTGAGACCATGGCGTGACCAATATTCTAACTTTTGTACAAAAACTAAAATAAGAGATTCATTTAAACAAATAATTGAAAATATGTCATGTTCCAGTTATTTAATTAGTTATAGTGAAGATGGGCTACTTTCCATGGAAGACTTTATTGCTTTATTAGCTCCCTATGGAGATGTTTATATTGATGAATTTAAACATGCACGTTTTAGGAGTAACAAAAGTAAACTTGATCAAAAGCTTACGGAATATTTAATACATTTGGATATGAGTTAAGTAGATGAAGCCTTCTTCTGGCAAATTTATCATTATAATCTATCTGCCAGTTTCTAAGAATTATTGCTCATGCAGGGTAATTTAAATTATACTTATGCCTAAATATTATTCTTTGAATAGACTTGCATGTTTCGCGTGCCAGTGAATTTTATAGTTTTTATCATTAACAGTTATGTCTAAAGTTGCACTACCATCCTCTAGATGTTTCATCTTACTCAAATCTATATTTCCAATATCTGCATAATGAAACCACTTATGGACTAATGGATTTAGAATCACCAAATTTTCGGGTTTATCAAAGCCACCATCACCTAGTGGAATAAGGTGATGTGCTTCTGTATAACCAACTCCATCCTTTTTCTTAAATGTGAATTCATCACCTGTAACCTGACATTTATGCTCGTATAGATCTTTAAGGAGCTTAACTATTTTGGTATTTCTTTTTCTAACCTTGACGGTTGCTTCTATTACTTCAGGTGTTGTGATATGGGTATCATCATCAAAGAGTTGCTCTATATATTCTTCATCAACTACTGATGCACTCTTGTCATTTTTAATGATAGACTTTTCAGGTGCTGAAGCTGATGCTTGTAAGAGAAAAGGAGTTTCTATATTTGATATATCAAGGTTAAGCTCGCCTTGCTGAAAACTTATCATTCCACTATGACCTTCTTTTGTTACAGTGTTTGATAGCATTCCTGACATTAGTTCGTAGTCTTTTTTGTTGTCAACAGGTAGCGGGCTTGAGCCATCATTTAGATACCAGCCAGCCCAGACTTGTCCTTCAAAAGTTGAAACCAAGTAGACTATCAGACCTTCTGGGCACTGATTTCTATCAGTGTTATCAAACGGTTTAGGGAAATTATTATCTGGATTCCATGCATCCACTCTATTTGATTGTTTGGAATAAATTTTTTGACTAGTAATGCTTACTGATGCATCCCTTCGTTGATATATTTTTAATTCTTGGTTAGTTTGTCCATCGATATTTACACCTATGCTATAGATAGGGAATATCCAGCATGGTCCTTGAGTGGCTTTTGTTTTTTTTAAGTTTGAAGTACTATCAAAAAAATTATGCCAGTCAGAAATACCAATAGATCGACTAGGAAAATCTATGTATGCCTGCCCACCACCAGATGATTCTGTTCCAGTAGGCTTATTTATATTAAAAAAATCTGCATCTGTTAGGTTTCTAAAGATAATATTTCGTACAGATTTCATTGGCATACCTAAGTAATAAAATTTAAAGCTATGTATTGGATTTTTCGCACTACAATGTGGCTGTAATGATTTCTAGAGTAATGACTATATATTGTGTCGGACTCATTGTCTCAAAAAAATTTTCAAGATAGCATGCTCCTTATTTACATCCCTTAAAGCAATGATACTTATTTTATATTAAAATCCAATAAATAATCGCTATTGCCTATAGATAATCAATTCAAAATAGCTTTACAGAAAACCAAAAAATATGACGGTATCTATGACGGTACTTAACATGCTAATAATTAAATATATTTTACTTTACAATAACTTAAAATCCAGTTCGAATCCCTGCCTCCCATAATTTAAAAAGCCCCCTGACGCATCCGCGTCAGGGGGCTTTTTTAATTCTGTCGAAGAGGCACGGACGAGAACCCTGACCGGTTCGACAATATTGCGTTCAACCTAGACTCCTCAATTAAGCAAGGTAAAGTGTGCTACTGAGATGGGGTATGGCGCGACGTAACTTCATAGAATGGTTATTCCCTTCTGTGAAGTTACAACAAAGCCATACCCCATCTCAGTGGTGCAATTTATCTTGTTTAATTGAGGAATCTAGGTTCTAGCAATATTGGGCGGAGGAGGCACGACGACGGTCCTGAGGTACGAAGGATTCTTTAATCGCCATCAGCGATTAAAGAACAATCCCGGCCCTGAGTCCCAAACACCTACGAAAGATCATACAGAACACTAATGCATCCATATCAGGGTTTTTTATTTCAATTATTTTGTTCTTGTATTTTTCAATTATTTTACTTTTTGATGCACTTGTATTTACCCCCCCTATTTTTCGATATTTTGTATGAGGAACATGATCAATTGAGTCTGGCTCTATTAATTACAGGATTTTATATTTTATAAATAAGTAATTACTTTACTACTCTTAATTTAGTTGTTTTTATATTAGGAAATTTCACATCCTTTTCTGATATTAAACTAAAAATTAATTCCTGTATTTCTTCAACTGGTAAATGTAATGATTTCGCCATTTCTTCAATTGTCTTTTTGTCAGCCCATAAGTTTGAAATTATTTTTTTCCAAATAGTTGAAACCTCTCGATTTATACCCACCGGCTCTCCAGATCTATACCCCCTTTTACTAAGTTCTATGCATGTAGATTTATATCTCCATTCACTTAGCATGCCAAGTTTATTCAGTCTATACGCTAATGCCATTGCCGAAACCTTCCACCTTTTTTTATAATTAATAACTATGTCAGTTGTTATAAATTTTGGCATTATTGCTTTAACATCATTTTCTGGCATTAAAAAAGATGATGCAAATTGATCTGCCTCACGCTCTGCTGAGATGGATGCTTTTGGCCCAGCATGTTTATGGAGAACTAAATGAGCAAGCTCATGTGACGAGTCGAAAATACTACGCTCCGCCGTTTTGATTGTATTAAGAAACATAAAAGGTGTTTCGTCTAGCCAAAACGAATAAGCATCAACAGTTCTAGTATTTTCAGTTAGTGAAAATACACGTATCCCCTTAGACTCAAATAATTTAAGTAAATTAGCTATAGGCTTATCCCCAATACCCCAGTGATCACGAAGTAACCTTGAGGCAACATCTGGATTAGTCTCTGAACTAAAGTCAATAAGGTCTTGCTCTGGTAAATTGAATCTTTCATCAACCCAGCGCATTATATCTAACCCTATCTCACCAGCTGAGATCGCCGCCTCTCTCTCTTTTGCACTCATTCTTTTTAAGCTTCTAAAACTTACTGAATTGACAGATATTTCATCTAGGGTTTCTTCAAAAAAGAAGCCTTCAGGATAGTCTAAGGCAACAGATAAGTTTTTAATTGTACTCTCATCAGGCTCATTATCCCCATTTTCTAGCCTTGATATTGTGATTGGCGAAATACCCGCTTTTTCAGCTAGTGCTTTACACGACATCTTTCTTCTTTTTCTAGCTAAGCCAAGTCTTTTTCGATTAAAAGTAGTCACCCTTCTTTCTTTTTCGTTATATCAAAATCAATATCATCTGTATAAGTGGTAATACTGTCTTCAACAGGAGGGTTATTTATCAAGTCGCTATCTGCAATAAATATCCGTTCAATGAAAGCAGAAAATGTTTTATTTTCTATAATTGGTCTACTAAGTTCTGCAGATCCATTCTTATCAACCATTAAATAGTAGGTTTTGTAATCTTCAGGTTGTTGCAATCCTGCATGGATTAGGGGGAGATTTTCAAAACCAAATAGGTCTCCCTGATTTCTCCAGCATGCTCTTTCTGAGCTTGGCCCTTTCTCTGATATAGGCTTTGGAGGTAAAGCCATTGAACAAGCAATATCAACATTTTGAAAAATTACTTTGATTTTTAATACGGTATTTTTAATAGCCTCAATTGAGTCTGTTCTATCTGAAGCCCAGCTATCCCCGCTAAATACAAAGCGTAATTTTCTTGTACCATAGAGATAGGCAAAAGTACCAGGAGCATTAGCTGCATCAAAGACAGTACAGTCTGCTCTAGCTGCCATTGCATCATGAACCACACTTATTAATTTATCTCGATCTAGCTCCAGATATTTTAAACGTGAATCAACATCCACATCTTCTTTGAGTACACTTGGGTTTATTTCTAATAAGCTCATACTATATCCTTGTTAATATTTTCCCCATACTTTGATGGGGTAAATATTAACATGTACTAGAATAATATATCAATAGATAAATATTGATTTCATACAAAACTATTTTCATAACCACTAAACCTAGCAAAAACAAAAACAGTATGTTTATATAATCCCCTTTCAAAATACAGCCGATATTGCGTATGTCAGAGTTTAAAAAAGGTGCCTTGGTTTACTACAAGAGTAAAGCTGCAATTGTAGATTCCGTGAGTGACAAGATTGATATTTCATTTTTTAAAACCACTAAACGGGTGCGTGATAAAGACATAAAATTATTACACCTTGGCCCGATTAGCGATGTTTCTACACTTGATTTGGAGTTGCCTGAACCCCCTGAAGCCTTAGATGAAACTTTGGAGTTGATGGAGGATGAAGCGATTCCGCTGAGTGAATT
>JAMOMJ010000127.1 GCA_027067135.1 Cyclobacteriaceae bacterium | reverse complement strand
AGAAGGTGTTTTATTAAACACAAATTTTGATAAATATACAGCTAGATTAAATAGTGAATTTAAAAAAGGTAAATTTACCTTTGGTGAAAGTTTGTCAGTTGCCTTTTTAAAGCAGAACCCTCAAATTAATGGTAATGCACTTTCACCTTTTGAAAATGCAATTAAAATGGCTCCTTACTTACCTGTACATGATACAGGTAATTTAGGAGGATTTAAAGGACCAGATGATGCTGATGGACAAGACGCTAGAAATCCTGTAAGAGTATTAACTCAAGAATCTATTGATGATAAAACTACTTCTATTTTAGGAAATGTATTTGGAACATATTCAATATTAGATGGTTTAGATTATACTATAGATTTAGGTATTAATTATAGTAACACAACATCAAAGAGGGTGTCTTTACCTTATTTTGATGGTGAGAAACATGCTCTAAAAGAGACTAGTGTTAGCCAAAATAATTGGAATAATTTAAACATAACAATACGAAATAGTTTACGTTATACTAAAACATTTAATGACAATCACAACCTAGAATTATTAGCCTTAACTGAAAAAATTAAAGGAGATTTTTCGTTATTCTCGGCCAATGGTATAACAAGTTTTGGTTCTCAAGAGTTACCTGCAAATTCATCAGCACGTACACAATTAACTGAAACAACTAGAATAGGTTATTTGGGTAGAGTAAATTATAATTATGCTGGCAAATATATTTTAGCAGCATCAGTAAGACGTGATGCATCTTCAAGGTTTGGACCAAATAATAGATGGGGTACTTTTTCATCTGTAGCTGCTGGATGGGTAATTAGTAAAGAAGATTTCTTTGGAGAGGACTCTGCAATGAATTATTTTAAGATTAGAGGTAGTTGGGGGCAAGCTGGTAATGATCAAAGTGGCGGATATTACACTTATGAATCAACTTTAACAGATGGTTTTAACTACGGAAATAACATTGGTTTAGCTGTGCTAAGTTCTCCAAATCCAGATTTAAAATGGGAAGAAACCATTACAACTAATCTAGGAGTTGATTTAGGCTTTTTAAATAATAAAATAACCATCAGTGCAGAATATTATAATAACTCAAGTGATGATTTAATTGTAAGTTTACCACGTGCTGCATCAGCAGGTCTTTTAGCAGGTACACCTACAAATGTTGGTGCTATGACTACTAAAGGGTTTGAATTTAATTTAGGTTTTAATGATAGAGAAGGTGATTTTACTTGGTCAACAAACTTTAACTTAAGCACTACCAAAAATATTGTTGATAAGCTTGCAGATAATGTTGAGCAGTTGTTTGGAGGAGCAAGAAGTAATGTGTTGGGTGGAGCTTCAATCTCAAGATTAGTAGAGGGAGAATCAATGTGGCATTTTTATGGTTGGCAAACAGATGGTATATTTCAATCTCAAGCGGAAATAGATGCAGCGGCAACTCAAGAAAACGCTGCCCCTGGTGATATTCGTTTTAAAGATATAAATGGTGATAATGTAATTGACGCAGATGATAAAACCATTATTGGAAATCCTTTTCCAAAATTAACTTATGGATTGTCTTTAGATGCAGGTTATAAAGGATTCGATTTCTCAATGTTATTTTCTGGAGTATCTGGAAATGAAATATTTAATGCAAATCGTTTTTATTTAGATGGTGCTGATAGGATATTCAATGCTGGTACAGCTGTATTAGATAGATGGACACCAACCAATCCATCAACTGCACAACCTAGAGCAATTACTGGAGATCCAAATAAAAACACAAGAGTTTCAGATCGTTATGTTGAAGATGGATCTTTCTTAAGATTAAGAAATATTTCTCTTGGGTATAATATTTCTGAAAATTCTTTAAAAGGTTTTGCTGGTGGAGTAATTTCAAAATTTAGAATTTATGTAAGTGCTCAAAATGTATTTACATCTACTAACTACTCAGGTTTAGACCCTGAACTAGCTCCATTACATGCTTATGACAGTCCAAACATTGAATTAGGTGTTGATCGAGGACAATATCCACAAACAACATCAGTGCTTGCTGGTTTACAAATAACATTTTAAATTTTAATTATTATGAAAAAATATATATTAATTATTTTACTCTTTGTACTTGCAATCAGTACTGATTCTTGTAAAACAGATGATTTAGAGTTAACAAACCCTAATGGAATTTCAACAGGTAATTTTCCTAATACTTCTGCAGAGTTAATAGCTGGTTTAAATGCTGTTTACGCACCGTTACAAGCTTTTGGTTTATATGCTCGTTACATTCCTTTTATGCTAGATAATATGGCTGAAAATACTGGTAGAGCAGCACTTTCTGGTGATTTAAGAGCTTTTGTCGAAATGACTTTTGGTCCTGAGAATGGAGATATTCTATTATATTGGAAGAATTGTTATGCGGGCATTAGTAGAGCGAATACACTACTAGATAATTTAGATAAAATAGAACAAATTAAAGATGCTTCTCCTGAAGAGAAGAATAAATATATAGGAGAAATTAAATTTTTAAGAGCTCACTATTATTTTTTGTTAGTGAGTCGTTTTGGAGATATACCACTATACACAACAAATGATCCTAATATTAATAATGGAGAAGGATTTCCGAAGTCATCAAAAGAAGAGGTTTATCAATTAATCATTGCTGATTTAGAAGATGCTGCTTTAAAATTAAAAGAAAAATCTGCTGAAACTAATGGTAGAGCTACCATTGGTGCCGCCAATTCACAATTAGGTAAGGTGTATCTTTATAGAGGTGAATATGCTAAAGCTAAAGCAGTATTTGATAAAGTGATTTTAAGTGGAGAATATACATTAACACCTAACTTCTTTGATAATTTCACTACTGAAGCAGAACACAATTCAGAATCTATCTTTGAAGTTGAATTTGATTATGATGCCGTAGGCGGAAATGCCTGGGCTGCCAATTGGGGAGGGAATGACAATGGTACAGGAGCAGAAGCTGCTGAGTTATCAGCACGTTCTCGTGAATACGGTTTTTTAGGATGGCATAATGTGAATCCAAATCAGGGTTTAATAGATGCATTTGAAAATGAAAGCTCTTTTATAACAAAATTTACGTCTATTGTTTCTAAAACAGCTACAGATGACACAGAGTTTACAGGAAGTCTACCTTTAACAAGTGTTGAGGATAATAGTAATATATTGAATGCTACTAATTTTATTGCAAAAATAAGAGGAGTTTATAAATTAAAAACTAATGGCTCATTCACAAGTGAGAGTAATGAAGGAATTTTATCTATAAATGTAAATAACAAGAAAGTAATAGATCTTAAAGGTGTTGGAGCAATTGAAAATATTAATTATATCTTATTAGAAAAAGAT
>JAMOMJ010000126.1 GCA_027067135.1 Cyclobacteriaceae bacterium | reverse complement strand
CGGTAAAACTACCGCCTCCATTTGATAAGGTTATAATATTGCCAACTTTAGAAATTGTTTGAAGTTCGTTTGTTGGTAAATTATCATTATCTGCTACATTAACGGTTACCCCTGTTCCGCCTGAAATGCCTAGTGTTCTGTCTGTACCAGATACAGATATACTCAAATCTTGAAGCTCATTCGAAACACTCCCATCAACCTCTGTTGTTAAATAACCATTATTATTAGCATAAGCATCTACTTCCGCCTCCGTTAGTTGGGTGTCTGTATTATCTAAGTAAGGCGTTAAATCAATAGTAGTGGCCGTGCCATTATTGGTAATTGCTAAATTATTACCCGTCAGCTGTAAGTCCTGAATCTCATTGGTAATACTCCCATCAACTTCTAAAGTTAAATAACCATTATTATTAGCATAAGCATCTACTTCCACCTCCGTTAGTTGCGTATCAGTATTATCTAAGTAAGGTGTTAAATCGATGGTGGTAGCTGTGCCATTTTTCGTAATTGTCAATTCATTGCCCACCAAAAGTAAATCTTGAATCTCATTATGCGCATCGGCATCAGCATCATCTACTTCATCAATAAAACTGCCTCCGCTGTTAGAAAGAGTTACAGTATTGCCAACTTTAGCAATGGTTTGAAGCTCGTTACTAGCATCAGCATCTCCATCGGCTGAACCTGCACTTTCAATCGTAAAATTGGGATAACTACCCGTTACGGTTACTGTTCCTTTACCTGTTAGCGTTATGGGTCTATCAGGCAATACATTACTAATCGTGCCATTATTTATATCCACTCCATAACCAGGGTTTAGACCTTCACCACTCTCTTGGGCAAATAAAGCATAAGGCACACTCATTAATTGTTGAGAACCCATCAATATAAAATTACCCGAATCATCAGGATCTAACTCAATTTGCAACCATAAATTCCCACCAGCCCAATTAACTTGGTTAAGGGTTCCATTTCCGTTACCTTGTCCTATTACAGCAGTAAACAAGCCAAAATTATTAGTAGTTAAAAAATGAATTTCATCAAATTGGCTACTCCCTTGTGGCCCGTCAATAATACTAACTCTAATAGCAATTTCTTTTGATGAAATAGGTGTACCATCTGCTTCTCGGGCAATGCCCTGATAATTAAACCCAAGAGGAGCTTGTGCAAATAATAGAACTGGTGCTATTAAGAAAATCGATATGGCCATTAATTTCCTCAAATTGTAGATTTTATAATTTTAACAACTCCAACCACTCTATCATTCTGATTATAAGCTCGTATCAAATAAACTCCCACACCTATACTAGAAAAATTTACTTGGTTGTTAATTGGTCGTCCTTCATAAACTAACTTTCCAAATAAATCATAGGTCTTAATACGGGCTATTTCAATGTCACATCCATCTGCATAAATTTTCATTCCTACAGTAACAGGATTAGGAAAAGCTTTAAGTACAACATCTCCACAAGGCACCTTTAAATCTATGGGCTGTAAAAACCCTTGAGTAATTGAATAGCCGTTTGTTGAAATTGTTGAAGTTGCTAGTTCTCCAATGGACGAATCAAATGTTAATCCATTAATCGAAAGTGTTGACCCAAAACTATTAATCACCTTTGATTCCATACTTTGCCCATAACTTTTTATCGAAAACATAGCCATTAATAGCACCATAAAAACGGCTTGAGTGCAGAATGAAAAGATCGGATTAATTCGATATAGGGTATGGATTCTTTGCAATGCTTAAAATAATATGTTTAAGCCAAGTTCTAAAAGGCTGATAATTATAATGATAAATTTTTAATCGACATAAAATCTAGCACTATTTATTAAATAAGTACAATTAATAATGAATAATATGTTAGTTTTAAGCTCAAAAGAACACTATTGAAAATAAATTATCCAACTTTAGTTTATCTCAACTTAACAATATGACGAAGAAAATGGCATTATTGATAATCCTTATTACTATTACTCTTTTGATCCTATCAATCGGTTACCCAATACTCTACCAGCTATTTGTGAACTCGAACCAAATAGAGAGACAGCCAACCGAAACACAAATAATAGCACATCGAGGAGCAAGTAAATTAGCTCCCGAAAATACCTTATCGGCTATTGAAAAAGCACTTGAATTAGGTGTAGATATGATAGAGTTTGACATTCACCTAAGCAAAGACGGAGAAATTATTGTACTCCACGATGAGATGCTTGGCCGAACAACTGACGGATCAGGTAACGTAGCTGACTACACGCTAAAAGAGTTGAAAACCTTTGATGCTGGAAGTTGGTTCGGTGATGAATTTAAAGGCGAAAGAATCCCCATGCTTAAAGAAGTGCTTACACTTGTTGACGGAAAATCTACTTGTTTGATTGAAGTAAAATGGAACCAAGAAGGCGTTTATAAAGGAATGGAAGAAAATATTGTAGCTGAAATAAAATCTTTTGAAGCAGAAAACTGGGTAATAGTACAATCCTTTGAATCTTCTTACCTTGAGAATATTAATCAACTCAATCCAAATATCCAGCTTGGGAAGCTACTGATAGGAAGCTGGTTGCTTCCAGTCCCATTTTACTTCGATTATCAATTTCATTGGGGGAAGTTTACTCCTCCTAATTATATCAGTTGGGTAAATTTTTATTCTAAAAGAGCAACCCCATTGTATATTAAAAGTTTGAAAAAAAAGGGAGTAAAAGTGGGCGTGTTCACGCCTAACTCTGAAAAGGATCTCATCAAACAAATTAATATGGGGGTAGATGCGGTAATTACAGACAATTTAGATATTTATTATTAATATTAGAATAGTAATAATAAATTGATATATTTGATTTAGCTAGTTTATTCAAAAATGAAAAACAAGGGACATCTAATTTCAATAGTTTTAATCATAACAATGGGTTTTCTATGTGGTTGTTTTGAATTTATTCCTGAATTTGATATTGAAGAAGTTGAAGGGTACAAACCGATATACGTTGATGCCGATTTTGGAGTTGAGTTAGAAGCTCCAATCCCCTTTTCCGATCAAGGCAAAATATACCACTACTCTCATTATATTTTTGTAGAAGAAGTTGGCAGAGGGTTTCACATTATTGAAAATACAGACAAAACAAACCCGAATAAAGTAGGTTTTTTTCAAATACCACTAAACACAAATATTGCTGTTAGAGGCAATATTGTTTATGCCAACTCAGGCCCTCATTTACTTGCATTAAAAATTTTGGAAGATGGCTCTATAATAACAAACAAGTTACCTAATGTTTTTAATTCGGCCAACACCAAAAATATTCCTCCCGTTTCAGGAAATTATTTTGAATGTGTAGATGAAGATTTAGGGGATGTTATTGGGTGGGAACTAGCAACTATAAAAAATCCAAAATGCTATTATTAAAAAAAATAAAGCACGTATTTATTTTTACTTTGCTTATAGCTTTGGGTGTTAGCTGTGGCTCTGAAGGAGACTTTCAATTTGATGATATTAATGTTTCAAAAGGAGGCTCCATGTCGCAGTTCTATATAGAACAAAATTTTCTTTATGTTATTGAAGAAACTACTCTTTCAATTTTTGACATTATAAATGACACTCCTTCTATAATAGCCAAAGTAGATATTCGAATGCAAGGAGAAACAATAGCTAAGCTCAATAACACTTTGCTAATTGGAACCACAACTGGAGTACTATTTTATGATGTTTCTAACCCTGAAGTTCCTGAGCAAATTTCTGAGTATGTTCATATTACTAGCTGCGACCCAGTAGTTTCAGATGGCCAATATGCATTCATCACCCTTAGGTCTGGCCGAAACTGTGGTGTGGCTGATGATGTGCTCGAAATTATTGATATCTCTGACCTAAAGAATCCTGTGCTGGTTTCTTCTTACTCCATGGTTTCTCCCTATGGCCTTGCTCTAATGGGTACAAATTTATTTGTTGGTGAGTTATATAATGGAATGAGCTGGTTCGATGTTTCTGATGTAACAAATATTGTGCTTTTGAAAAGCTATAGTGAGATCATGGCTATTGATTTTATTGTAAATGGAAGCGACCTCACAATTACTACAAAAAATAGCTTATTACAAATGCAATTGACAGAGACAAACGAATTAGTAAAATTAAGTGAGATGGTCTATGCTGAAAATTAATGAAAGATTATTTTTAGCATCCTCCGTGCTTTTTATATGTTTGCTCACTAACATAAAGACTCTTGCACAGCAACAAGCTATCAACACAGATTCTATCCAAAATTTTTCGGTAGGGCTTTATTGGAATGCACATTCCATTTTCAATAATTACACTGCCTGGGAGCTTTCATCTCAATTTATGTGGAAAAATAGAATTTCTATTGACTTAGGAGCAGGATATGTATCTGACTCAGAAAGGTATTCTTCAGAAATATTCGCATCCTCCAAAGAATATATCGACCATAAAACAGGTTTTTCACTTACAGGTGAGATTAAATACTTTTTTTATAAAACGCAAAATAATAACGGCCCATACGTAGGGTTTGGATATAGGCATTTAGAAACCAGCTACACCGCTAATTATATTGTAAGAATAGATGATGGTAGTAATCGTTATTTTCAATATTTTAATGAGGATTATTTTATCAGACAAGACCAGTTTAATGCCAAATTTGGCTACAGACTAATGGGTAAAGATGAAAGAGTTTTCTTTGAGTTTGGAGGGAGTATAGGTTTTAGAAAAAAACATATTAGCCCTAGCCCTGAAAAAATTAATGGAAGATTAATGACTAACAAAAAATTCTTATCTGGTCTAACACAATATCCTCTCCCATATTCTATTGATGTAAAAATTGGATTAGTACTTTTTTCTAATTAGAAAAAAGCTTAAATTTTAGTAATTTGTTTCAACTAACTGGCCAAATCCTGTAGCCAATATTGTAACTTGCCAACTTATTTTTGAACCACAGTTTAAGCATAGTATGCCCGAGTTTAACCACCTTCATTGCCACACCCAATACTCGTTATTAGATGGCGCTGCTAACATAACCAATATGTTTAAAAAGGCAGAAAGTGACGGGATGAAAGCAGTGGCTTTAACCGACCACGGCAATATGTTTGGGGCGTTTAAATTTGTGGCAGAAGCTAGCAAATTCAATGTAAAGCCAATCGTTGGAAGTGAATTTTACTTGGTAAAAGATCGATTCAAAAAGCAGTTTACTAAAGAAGATAAAGACAATAGAAACCACCAGTTAATGTTGGCAAAAAATGCCACTGGTTATAAAAATCTAACTAAGCTTAGCTCTCTTGGTTATATTGATGGCCTCTACAGCAAATGGCCTCGAATTGACAAGGAACTCATTGAAAAATACCATGAAGGTATTATTGCTACTTCTTGCTGTCTGGCAGCAGAAATTCCGCAAGCAATTCTTAACCAAGGAGAAGAAGAGGCTGAAAAATTATTACAGTGGTGGGTTGATTTATTCGGTGAGGATTTTTACATCGAGCTCCAACGACACGATATTAAAGAGCAAAATATTGTAAACGAAGTTCTCATCAAATTTGCTAAAAAGTATAACCTCAAGGTCATAGCCACTAATGATTCGCATTATGTAGATCAAGAAGATTCAGTAGCTCACGATATTTTATTATGTGTAAATACGGGTGAACTCCAAAGCAAACCTGTTTGGAAGGGCAATGGATTTGGCAGTAAAGAGTATCGTTTCGGTTTCCCTAATAATGAGTTTTATTTCAAAACTCAAGGGGAGATGTCTCAGCTTTTTTCTGATATTCCGGAAGCCATAGATAACACCAATGAAATTGTAGATAAGGTAGAACACCTCAAACTAACCAGAGACATTTTACTACCTAATTTTCCATTACCTCCAGAGTTTACCAATGAAGATGATTACCTCAGGCACCTAACTCTTGAAGGAGCCAAATCGCCTAAGCGTTATGGAGAAATTGGCTTAGAAGTGGAAGAACGCATAGACCACGAGCTAAATATCATTAAGACCATGGGTTTTGCAGGCTACTTTTTAATTACAGCCGATATGATTAAAGCCGGTCGAGATTTAGGGGTAATGATTGGGCCTGGCAGAGGATCTGCAGCAGGCTCTGTGGTTGCCTACACCCTTGGCATCACCAATATCGACCCCATAAAATACAGCTTGCTTTTTGAGCGATTCCTAAATCCAGAACGTATCTCTATGCCTGATATTGATACTGATTTTGATGACCAAGGAAGACAAAAAGTAATTGATTACGTGGTTGATAAGTATGGCTATAACCAAGTAGCACAAATTATTACTTATGGTACAATGGCGGCCAAAAGTTCTATTAAAGATGTATCTAGGGTTAGAGATTTACCGCTTAGCGAAGCCAATATTTTGGCTAAACTGGTACCAGATACACCAGGTACAACCTTAGCAAAAGCATTTAAAGAAGTATCAGAATTGGAGGAACTCCGGAAAGAAGATTCGGAAAAAGGATTCATCCTCAATATGGCTACAAAGCTTGAAGGCTCCATTCGAAGTACTGGTATTCATGCCGCAGGGGTAATTATAGCACCAGACGACCTAACAGATTACATCCCTGTATCCACTTCTAAAGAGTCTAATTTATTGGTAACCCAATACGATGGCAAAGTAATTGAAGATGCGGGCATGCTAAAAATGGATTTCTTGGGTTTAAAAACCCTCTCTATTATTAAAGATGCCATGGTGCTTATCAAACAAAACTATGGGGTAGATATTGATATCGATACCATTGATTTGGAAGATGAAAAAACATTTGAGCTGTACCAGCGAGGTGATACGGTTGGTACTTTTCAATTTGAGTCGGATGGCATGCGAAAGCACCTGCAAGTGCTAAAACCAACCGATATAGAAGACTTAATTGCGATGAACGCCCTCTATCGCCCAGGGCCTATGGAGTTTATTCCTAATTTTATTAATCGTAAACATGGCAAGGAAAAAGTAGAATACCCACACGAGTTATTAGAACCTATCCTTAAAAACAGCTATGGCATAATGGTATATCAAGAGCAGATTATGCAGACTGCTCAAATTTTGGGAGGCTACTCACTTGGTCAAGCAGATTTGCTTCGAAGAGCCATGGGTAAGAAAAAACTCGATGAAATGGCCAAACAGCGTGAAGTTTTTGTAGCTGGTGCCAAAGAACTACATAATATAGATAAGAAAAAAGCAGAAGAAGTCTTTGCCGTAATGGAAAAATTTGCTGCTTACGGATTTAACCGATCTCACTCTGCAGCTTACTCGGTGGTGGCCTATCAAACTGCTTACCTAAAAGCCCACTACCCTGCCGAATACATGGCATCGGTGCTCACGCACAACCAAAGTAATATAGATAAAATTACATTTTTTTTAGATGAATGTAAAAAGCAGAATATTCCTGTACTCGGCCCTCATATTAATGAGAGCAATATGAACTTTTCGGTAAATAAAGCAGGGGAAATTCGATTTGGGTTGGGTGCTATTAAAGGAACTGGTGATGCGGCTGTGGATGCCATTATTTCTGATCGTGATAAGGATGGGAGCTTTAAATCAATATTTGATTTTGCTGAGCGCGTAAATCTAAGGTCTGTAAATAAAAAAACGTTTGAAAGCCTTGCCATGGGTGGAGCATTTGACTGTTTTGAAGAAACCAACAGAAGACAATATTTAATTCAAGAAGGCGACCAGCCAAGTGGTATTGAATTAGCCGTTAGGTATGGAAATAATTTTCAACAAGATAAAAATGCTTCGCAACATTCTATGTTTGGAGGAGATAGTGGCGTTGAAATTCCTAAACCCAAATTCCCGGTTTGTGAACCATACAGCGATATTGAAAAATTGAAAATTGAAAAAGAGGTTGTTGGGTTTTATATTTCTGGCCACCCATTGGATGAGTATAAAATAGATATCGAAAATTTTTGTACTTGTACGGCAGAAAAGTATCGAAATTACCCCAACCAAATCATTCGATTAGCAGGAATAGTTACCAAGTTTATAGAGCGTACTTCAAAGCGAGGGGCACCATTCGGACTCTTCAGCATCGAAGATTATAATGGTTCGATTGACATGGCCATGTTTGGTGAAGACTACATGAAAAACCGACATATGTTGCAGGTAGGAGGTTTTGTATATATGATTGGTAAGGTAGAAGAGCGGTATAATAGTCCTGGGGAATTAGAGTTTAGGCCAAGAGTTATTCAATTATTATCGAGCATTAGAGAAGACCTGAGTAAGGAAGTTCAAATTAGTTTAGAGGTTTCTACCGTTACTACCGAACTCGTAGATAAGATTGAAATGCTGGCCATTGAAAACCCTGGCAAATGTAAGTTTGTAGTAACCCTTTATAGTGAAGAAGAAAGTTTAAAAGTGGAATTGCTTTCTAAAAAATATATGGTTACTCCTAGCAATGAATTTATTCAAGGACTTACTTTACTAGATTCGGTAAAATATAAAATTGTTTCTGATAAAGTAGAAGTGCCCAAAGAAACCCGACCTGATTTTAAGAAATTTGCAAAGAGTTAATAGGAGATTTTTAAAGTGTTCTTTTCTATTTCAAGGAACGAGAAATTTCCTGCTTGTTAGTTTTTATGCAATAAAATTAAAGCACACCAGCAAGAAATACTCAACTATTTTTTTAACAGAAGTACCAACGCCTTGGCCGAAAACTTTAATGGTAAAATTAAAGCCTTTAGGGGAATTAGAGACCTCTCCTTTTTCCTGTACCGTGTATCTTTAATATTTGCCTAGCCCCCATAGATTTTCTTTTGAGCCCCCTTTAGTATTAGTTTGATTATCAATTTGATAAAATGTAAACTAACTGTGTTGGATGCCAGAATTAATTGAATTATCTTGCGTAGTCAATTTTGCGTTTTATAAACCAATTTTAGTAACCTGCGTGACAGCCATCAACCTAAGTGATCGTAATTCTGTAGCCAATTCGTATTTGGCTGGTCTAAGAGATGTTTCTTTACAAAAAGACCGATTAAAATTTAGACATTATCTTAAAAAATTGGGTCAGGTGATGGCCTATGAAATTTCCAAAAACTTTGATTACACAACTACAAAGGTGGAAACCCCTTTGGGTGAATCTACCCTGGGAATAGCACAAGATAAACTGGTAGTTATTGCAATAATGCGTGCGGCACTTCCTTTTTATGATGGTGTACTTTCTGTTTTTGATGAAGCCGATTCTGGTTTTGTGGGTGCTTATCGAACTACTGATTTTCAGACATCTAAAAGTGTAAGGACAGAATATATAGCTACGGGAAACTTAACGGATAAAACTGTTATTTTGGTTGATCCTATGTTGGCAACAGGCAAATCAATGTTAGATGCCATTCATAAATTAGAAGGCTATGGAAAGCCGAAAAAGTGGGTTGTTTTATCTGTAATTGCTGCGCCAGAGGGGGTCGCTTATTTAGAAGGTAATTGTGGAGATAATGTAACTCTTTGGTGTGGAGCAATTGATGAAAAATTAAATGAAAAATTTTATATAATCCCTGGCTTAGGTGATGCTGGAGATTTAGCCTTTGGAGAAAAAATATAATATATGCTGCAGGATATAGGTTTGTTAATTGTAGGACTTTTCGTTCTAATTATCGGGGGAGATTTCTTGGTAAGAGGAGCGTCTAGTATTGCATTACGAGCTCATATTTCTCCATTAGTAGTTGGGTTAACCATTGTTGCCTTTGGAACCTCAGCCCCTGAATTGCTTATTAGTATAAATGCTGCATTAAGTGGAAGCCCAGATTTGGCTATGGGTAATGTAATAGGTTCTAATATTTGCAATCTAGCCCTTGTGCTTGGAGTTACGGTTTTGATTGGGCCTGTAAAAGTAAATGCAGATAGTATAAAAATTGATTGGCCTGTGGCTATGATTAGTGCCCTCTTGCTTTTCTGGTGGGCTCACGATGGAGAATTAGGTGTAAGTGAGGGCATTTTCTTTGTATTCTTTTTGTTGAGTTATACCATTTACATTATCAGAAAATCTAGGATGGAAAACAAAGCAGCTATTGCTTTGGAAAAAGAGCTAGAGGTTCCTGATAGTCCTTCATCTAGTTGGGGGAAAGACTTATTGTTTCTCGCTATTGGTGGGGCAGGTCTTTATTTTGGGTCTGATTGGTTTGTAGGAGGGGCAAAATCATTGGCAACATTTTTAGGGGTGAGCCAGCGAGTTATTGGCATTACAGTGTTAGCTTTGGGCACAAGCTTGCCTGAGCTAGTAACGGCCATTGTAGCTTCATTTAAACGTGAAACCGACTTGGCTTTGGGCAATTTAATGGGTTCTAATATTTTTAATATTTTATCAATTTTAGGTATTACAAGTTTAATTCAACCCATTGCCATTAACAAAACACTACTTTCTGTAGATATGTTTTGGATGCTTGGAATTACCCTTATTATTTTTCCTATGATGCTTATAAATCGTAAATTAGGTAAAGTTGAGGGAATCATTTTGCTTTGTATTTACGTTTATTATACGTACACAGTAATCTCATAATATATTTTAAGATGGAAGAGGCGTTGGTTTATATAACCATATATTTATTATGCATGATCAAAATTGTTTTTGGCCCTACCATGGGATATGCTGCAGGTTTTCACCCATTGGTTTCCACACTGCTAACCATTGCAGGAATGATGACCACAGTTTCTATTTTTAGTTTTTTTGGTGAAAGGTTAAGACATACTGCCTTTATTAAGTTTTTTAAATTTAAGAGAGTGTTTTCACCTCAAAGTAGGCGATTTGTTAAAATTTGGAATAAATATGGACTCTTAGGAATTTCCTTTTTAACACCCATATTGCTTTCTCCTCCAGGTGGAGCAATTTTGGCGGTGGCCTTCGGGGGTAATCGTAAACAAATGTTTATTTATATGCTTTTTTTTAGTGTGTTTTGGTCTTTTGTTCTCACCTACGGATTTTATTATTCAAGCGATGGAGTTAGGGAATTGATGGGATTTCATAAGTAAATATGAAAAGTGAAATATGAAATAGCAAAAGTTTAGTCTTGGTCTGGCAAAATATCAATATCCTGAATTAATACCCTTTTAGAAATGCGCTGTCCAGTTTTGGTAGCCGCTAATCCACCCAAAGCAGTTTCTTTATAACGAGTTTCCATACTTTCGGCAACTTCAGCCATTGCATCTACACATTCATCTGCTGGAATAACTGCATCCAAGCCAGCCAAGGCAATTTGAGCTGAGCTATTGGCTATAGCGGCTGCACTCGCATTGCGTACAACACAAGGAATTTCAACGAGGCCAGCTACTGGGTCGCACACCAGCCCGAGCATACATTGAATGGTAATTCCAACAGCATTAAAAACCTGGTCATTATCTCCTTTGAGACAATACACAATGGCTCCTGCGGCCATAGCGGCTGCGCTTCCAGTTTCTGCCTGACACCCTCCCACAGCACCTGCTAAGCTAGAAGTATGCTCAATAATTAGGGCAATACCTGCGGCTACTAGCATTCCATCGTATATTTCTTGGTCTGAGAGGTTATGTAATTCTTGAAGGGTAAATAGCACCCCTGGAATAATACCAGAAGCTCCTGCTGTGGGTGCAGCCACTACACGCCCCATACAAGAGTTAACTTCCTTGGCACTTAGAGCCCTTGAAATTAAGTTTTGAAATTCCTTAGAAAGAACGGGTTTAGGATAATTATATACCTTTTTTGCCCCGTTATTTATCATTCCAGAGTTAGAAGTCATGTCTTGAGAAAAACCTGTTTCAACAGCATCCTTCATTACGCCATAAGCTTTAGCAAGCCCTGTATAAATGTCTTTTTCTGAACTCCCTTTTTGAGTAGTTTCATACTCAATAACAGATTGAGCTAGGGTGATGCTATTTTTAACACAATAGGCTTTCCAGCCTCTGAAAGATTCGAATAAATAAGCCATAAACCAAAATTATGAATTCAATGCAAAGTTGATCTTTTCCATTACCATTTCCACAGAAATGCGCTGCATACATGCAAAATCTTTACGGTAGCAAGCCTTGCTTCCAAACACAGAACAGGGTCGGCAATTTAGTTCTTCAAGGGAAATTTCAACTTTAAATTCTTCATTATTATTTACAGGCCCAAAGCCAGCCAAGGTATGTGTGGCTCCCCAAACAGAAACCACTTTTACTCCAACTAAAGAAGCTAAGTGCATATTAAAGGAATCCATAGAAACTAATAGGCAAAGCTTTTTAATAAGGCCAATTTCCTCTTCTAAACTAAATTTACCCGCTAGTGAGTGCACATTTTTAAATGGTTGAGCTAGTTGGTTTAGCACTTCTTTTTCCTTTGTTCCACCACCAAAAAGAAGTATCTCAAACTTTGAAGACTTACTTAATTGGTCAATCAGTTCTTCCACTTTTTCAAGAGGCCATTCTTTCTGTTTATGCTTTGAAAATGGCGCAATTCCTATCCAAGGTAATGAATTATCGATAGTTAAATTGGGCAGAGGTTTAGAGGAATGAATGGCCTCACCAAAGTTTATATCTAACTTTATGCCTGCCTGGACAAACACTTTTGCATAGCGTTCGGTAGTATGAGACAGTTGATTTAATTGCTTCCTTTTTTTTCTGGTTAATGCTTTTTTATCATTTCGCCCTTTGTCAATTTTATAGACAGGAATTCCACTCCACTTAAAAAAAGTGTCTAAGGTCCAAGTTCGCATTACGCTGTGAATATCTAACACAGCATCCCATTTTTTGTAAGCTTTCAGTTCTTTAAACAAGCGATAAAGGCCACTCATACCGTTGTATTTAACGAGTTCTATTCCGTAAAAATCAAAGTTGGGGAGATCATGGAAGAAAGGTTCGAATGCTTTGTTTGATACCATCGTAATTTTTAGCGATGGGTTTTGCTCCAACGCACTCCTGAGTACAGGAACGGTTAAGGCTACATCACCCATGGCTGAAAATCTAAAAACTAGGCAGTTCATTGGGTGCTAAAATAAGGACAAAATTTTAAAGTGTGTAGTGCGATAATCTTTCCATCCCGTCATACTCCGAATTTCTTTTTAGAAATATCGGGGTATCTTCAACAGATTCTTCAATGTCCGTTGGCAAACGGACGAGATTGTCGGGTCTTACGCCCGACAATGACGAAACTGTAGAGGGCATTTGAGTAGATGAAATAAAAAGGGGGTTGCCAGAACAGGTCTAGCAAAATTTTATTTTTTGCCGTATAGCGCAGGGTTAGTATTTGGGTCGTTATAGAGCTTCATTTGGCGGTAAACCTTCATCGTTTTGCTCCCAGAGGCATACTCTTCTAATAATTGACCAAAGGCAGTTGTTAAATCTTCCTTTTGTTCTAGTAATATCTGCAAACGGGCATTGCTTTTTTGTCTATGCGTTTCATCTGCTTCATCACGGTTAGCTTGTTCTTGCATATGGTAAATCTTTAACGCAAGAATAGAGAGTCGATCAACTACCCAAGCAGGGCTTTCGGTGTTTAACTTGGCATCTGAACTAGGAGTAACTTCTTTAAAGGAGTCCAAGAACCAATCATCAATTTGCTCCACCATATCGGTTCGTTTCTGATTCGAACGATCGATTCTTCGCTTCAAATCCATTCCTCCTTTGGGGTCAATACTTGGTTCGCGAATTAAATCTTCGAAGTGCCATTGCACGGTATCAATCCAGCATTTGTGGAAAAGAAGGGCTTCAAAGCTTCCCTCTTTATGTGGGTTCTCTAAGGCTTGATCTACCGAATCTTTAATATGATATTGATCGATACAAGCATCGAAAATTGGGAAATATTGATCTACAGAAATCATGATTAGCTTAATTTTTCAAGTGCTGATTTTATTCTGCTAATGGCTTCTTTTAAATCGGACTCTGAGGCAGCATAGCTTAAACGAATGCATTCTGGAGACCCAAAAGCTTCGCCTGTTACTAATGAAACGTGGGCTTCATTAAGTAAATACATACATAAATCACTCGCATTGTTTATCTTATAATCGCCTACTGAAGTGCCATAATAACTAGATACTTCTGGGAAGAAATAAAATGCACCGGTTGGCATATTAACCTTAAAACCAGGTATTTCTACCAATAAATCATGAACTAAAGCTCTTCGTTTTAAGTATTCGGTCGCCATTTTTCTGGTAGGAGCCAAGTCGCTTGTTATGGCAGCTAATGTGGCACGTTGTGCAATACTATTAGCGCCTGAAGTAAACTGCCCTTGTATTTTACTGCATGCTTTTGCAATTGTTAGAGGGGCAGAAATGTATCCAATTCTCCAGCCCGTCATAGCAAATCCTTTGGCTACGCCATTTACTGTAATTACTCGGTCTTTCATTTCTGGGAAAGAACCCATACTTACGTGTTTGCCCGTAAAATTGATGTGTTCATAAATTTCATCAGCAATTACTACAATATCATTTCCTTGAAGCACATCTGCAATTGCTTTTAACTCTTCGTGTGTAAATACAGAACCTGTAGGATTACAAGGAGAAGAGTAAATTAATGCTTTTGTTTTTGGCGTAATGGCTGCTGCTACTTGTGCTGCTGTTGCTTTAAAATCGTTTTCGATAGTGCCTTTTACCAATACTGGTTTGCCTTCTGCTACTTGAATTAAATCTGCATAACTCACCCAATATGGGCTAAGCACAATTACTTCATCTCTTGGATTTATGATAGACATAAAAATATTGGCAAGCGATTGTTTTGCGCCTGTAGAAACTACTACATTGGCTGCTTGTGATGGGATGCTATTTTCTTCGGTAAATTTTTTCGCAATTGCTTCTCGCAAATCTGGGTAACCAGGCACGGGAGGATACCCGAAATACTTGCCAGAATCAATTGCTTCTTTAGCTGCTTTTTGGATGTGGTCTGGCGTTTTAAAGTCAGGCTCGCCCAAGCTTAAACTAATTACATCTACTCCTTGGCTTTTTAACTCTCTTGCTTTTTGAGCCATGGCAATGGTGGCAGACTCTTCCATTGCTTCTAATCGTTGCGAAATTAATCCCATAGGTGTTCTATTTAAGCGAACAAAAATAGCTCGATAAACTGAAAGCTCAATTATGAGAAGGGGGATTTATTATATTTCTGCTAAATCCTAAAATCCGCAGCTAATCAACTTGCATACTACCATTGACGGATTTGTATAAAGAGGTTCCAAATCATCCTGTTTTTTATTCCGAGGTACGAGGAATCTTCTGCTTTTCGAAG
>JAMOMJ010000125.1 GCA_027067135.1 Cyclobacteriaceae bacterium | reverse complement strand
ATTTTGGTAATACTTGCTGGTTCAACTTGTTTATCTATATTAAACTCTACTAGTAGTTTTTCGGAATTAAAATCCATTAACAAGTAACTATTTGCATCTAATTTTGGTGGCTTTGGCGTTGTAATCGTTTGTGCGACAACAATTTTAGACAATATTAGGGCAACGATTATAAAAGTGTTTTTCATGATGTTTATTTAGTGTTTTTAACCTGTATTGTGAATATTAACTCAGCAGTAAGACCACTGCCGTCATTTTTATGAATAATAACGCGCCAATTATACAACTCACATAAACGTTTTACTATAGCTAAACCCAATCCAGAGCCTTTTGCTGTTACTGCATCTCCCCGAAAATGTCTTTCAAACAGTTTTGGTAGCTCTTCTTTGCTCACTCCTGTTCCTTGATCCACAACCAAAACACGGTCTTCTTTCAAAACAATTTGAACCAATCCTTGTGGTGTATACTTAATAGCATTACCAATCAAATTACTTAATGCAACTGAAACAACAGCAGCAGGTGCTTTGACTTGTAGCCAGTCTTCCTCAACTATTTGCACTTCTAATTTTTTAAGTTTAATCGTTGCCGCAAAGTTATCCACGATATTCTTTACAAGTTTTCCTACTTGAGTTCTTTGTAAATTTCTGACATTTTTTTGTTCTTCTCTAGACAGGAGTAGCAAAGTTTCTGTTAACTCTGTTGATTGCTTGACAGCACGCTCAATTCTTTCTAACCGCATTCGTGTTTTTTCACTAATGTCGTCTTGTGTATTAATCAACTCAGCGGTACTAGCGATGACAGCCAGCGGCGTACGCAATTCATGGCTAACATCTGCATTAAACTCCTTGTCTCGAATAACAATTGAAGCAATTCTGTCCGAATAATCATCTAGCGCTCGTGCTAATTGTCCAACTTCATCATCTGCAAAATGCGATGCCAAATGTTTTGGCTTGTCACCTTGGTGCTGTACCATTGACGACAAACTCCTTAGTGGTTTTAAAATTTTCTTGGATGCAAAGATGGCCAAAAAATAAGCAATTATGGTGAACAAAACAAAAACTCCTGCTAGTGATGTATACACTAAACGGTTTTCATTCTTAGGGGTGGTGACATCAAATATTATATATCCCCAATATTCTTTACCATCAAGCATATGCCTTTTATTCACAGCCACCTTTAGATGTTTGCCATCCTGAGTAATATCATGCACTCCATCACTTAAATCGGCATAACTAATAGGGGCATACAATGGCAATTGTTTTGGTTGAGTGACAAATGCTTGGGCATTACTTGCCATTGCTTCACCTTGGGCTCCAGAAGGGTCTTTAACCCATTTCTCCATATATTCATCTAAATTTTTCTTTATTGATTCACCAATAAGGTTTGTACTTAAATGTTCACGAATTGTTAATGCGGTCGTCGCAAATAGAGCCCCTAGTAATGTACTAAGGGTTAAAAATGCAACAATGATTCTATATCTTAATTTATTCCGAAACTTCATCCAAATCCGCTATACGATAACCAACTCCATGTCTTGTATGGATTAGCTTTTTATCAAAAGGTTTGTCTATTGTAGCTCTAAGTCCATGAATATGTACACGCAAAGAGTCACTGTCTGGCATTTCTTCGCCCCACACTTTAAGCTCTAAATCTTGTCTAGGTACAACCCAAGGAGATGCTTGCATTAATCTTTTCAACAACTTCAACCCGGTTGGGTTCATTTCTAAAGCTTTTTCTGCTCTTTTTACTTCAAGCGTATTGGTGTCATACTCTAAATCAGCAACTATCAATATTTTTTCTGCCGCATTACTTCTTCGGTTTGAAAGTACTGTTACTCTTGCCTCCAGCTCTTGCAATGCAAATGGTTTAACCATATAGTCGTCCGCACCAAATTCAAATCCTTTTAGCTTTTGTTCTAAGCTGTCTCGTGCTGTCAACATCAGAACTGGAGTCATTTTATCTGCATCTTTGCGTAATTTTTTACACACATCTAAACCGTCCATTCCTGGTAACATTAGGTCTAAAATTATAACATCAAAATCATGAGTCACTGCAAAATGCAATCCTGTTACTCCATCTGCTGCGTAATCAACAATGTGCCCCTTGTCTTCGAAAAAATCTACAATATTAGCAGCAATATCGGTGTTATCTTCAATAACGAGTATTTTCATTTGTTCTCCCTATTTATAGGTTGGGTAAAGAGCTTTGAATGCTCTTGTAAAATTCAAAAAAAACCCAAGATAAGTTCTCACAAATCTTGGGCTAAAAGAAGATGCTAAAAATTTGTTCGCAATCCTAAAGTAAGAGCATCTGTATCTAACTTAACTTGGTGCCCATTATACTAACATTACTGTTACGGTTTCGTTAAGAGAGGTTAAAGATTTTGTTAAACTCAACAATTTTATTAAAAGTTTATGTTTTTATAGCTAATATTTCTAATTTATATAGAATATCTTTACTATATTATTAATTATTATACGTCTTAAATATATGCTTCGATTTACTATACTCTTTATTGTTATTGTTGTTTCCTTATTTGCCCTTGAACTTTATAAGCCAGTTCAAGATGCTGTTATTTTGCCATTTACCGGACTTCTTGCCGCGATTAGTGCTTATATTATGCAGGTTTTTGATGCTGATGTTATATCCCAAGGTGATATTATTCGCAGTAGTGCTAATGGTGTTGCTGTGAAGATTGCCGCTGGATGTAATGGTGTAGAAGCTGTTATTGTTTTATTTGCAGCTATTTTTGCCTTTCCTTCAAAATTCACTCATAAAATTTATGGATTTATTCTTGGTTTTTTTGGCATTCAATTACTAAACTTAGTTAGAATTATATCATTGTTTTATTTATTGCAATGGGATAAAACTTGGTTTGACTGGTTTCATCTTTACTTATGGCAAGCTCTAATTATCATAGATGCCTTAGTGCTTTGGCTCATTTGGTTGAGGTTTTTACCAAAAGACGAAGATGGTAGGCTGGCGAGTACTTAGTCATAAAGGCTAAGCTTCCTTAAATAAACATCCCCCGATAAAATATGAAATATAGTTGATGTTAACCAACACAAGATTTTTTCTGGGTACATTGATTATAAGCTTATTGCCCCAAGGTGCTAACACCGTATATTGTATTTTTTTCAAGTCAGCACAAAATACTTATGGTGCACACACATTGGCATAACTTGTGTTGATAATACGTTGTAAGCTTAAGTCTACGCTATCATCACCGTTTATGTTTATTAGTATATCAAGTTGATTACAGTCGCGAGGAGAAAGAGTTATCTCACCATAAGAAATTCTTTCAATAGGAATATCCTCTTCATTAGGCAAAAAGGATGAGCCTGTAAATTCGA
>JAMOMJ010000124.1 GCA_027067135.1 Cyclobacteriaceae bacterium | reverse complement strand
CTTATGTACACTGAATTTATTTCTGCCGAAGGCCTTATTAGAGACGCCTTTAAAAGCGTTCAAAAGCTTGATGTGTATGACTATGAACGCCCTATCGGTATTCAAATATTTGGCAATAATATTGACTCCATGAGATTGGCGGCTGCTAGAGCAGAAGAAGCCGAGCCGGAATTGATAGACATTAATTATGGCTGCCCTGTTAAAAAAGTAGCCATGAAGGGTGCTGGTGCTGGTATTTTAAAAAACATTCCTAAGATGCACGAAATGACATCTGAAATTGTAAAACAAGTAGAGTTGCCTGTAACTGTAAAAACCCGACTTGGATGGGACGATAACTCAATTGAAATAATTGAAGTAGCTAAAAGATTGCAAGAAGCGGGTATAAAAGCCCTCACTATTCATGGTCGTACCAGACAGCAGATGTACAAAGGCGAGGCTGATTGGAGCATGATCGCTGCGGTAAAAAATGACCCAGAAATTGAAATCCCCATATTTGGAAATGGCGATATTGACTCACCCGAAAAAGCGCTTGAGTACAAAAATAAATACGAAGTAGATGGCATTATGATTGGTCGAGCTGCCATAGGAAATCCTTGGATTTTTAACCAAATAAAGTATTTTATGGCTACGGGGGAACATCTTGCTCCACCAACAATAAACGAAAGAGTAGCTGCTGTAAAAAAACACCTTTCCTTTTCAATTGAATGGAAACATGGCAAAACTGGCATTTTTGAAATGCGGAGGCATTATACCAATTATTTTAAGGGTATCCCAAATTTTAAACCATTTAGAACCAAACTTGTTGAGTTAGATGATGAAAAAGAAATAATGGATTTGCTAGACCGTATTGCGATGAAATTCAAAGATAGTTCTGGTATCGCATGACCATAGCAAAAAATCAACAAAGTACTATTGCCTGGGTTCTGTTAATCATTCTTACACTTATTTGGGGTACTTCTTTTATTTTAATAAAGCGAAGTTTACAATCCTTTAGTGCCTCAGAAGTAGGAGCCCTAAGAATGTTTACTGCTGGCATAGTATTGCTTCCAATAGCCTTTCGAAATTATAAAAAAGTACATGGGAAAAATTGGAGTTCATTATTTATTGTTGGCTTTTTAGGAAGTTTTATTCCTGCCTTCCTTTTCGCAAAAGCAGAAACCAATTTAGATAGCTCATTGGCAGGGGTGCTAAATGCACTTACTCCTATTTTTGTTCTAATTGTTGGGGCTTTATTCTTTGTTCAAAAGTTTTTAAAATCACAGGTTGTTGGAATTGCAATTGGCTTTTTGGGGACTACGGTTTTAGTGTTTGCTGGCTCTTATGGTTCATTATCATCTTTAAACCTGTACGGATTATTTGTGGTACTAGCCACCATTTGCTATGGGTTAAATGCTAACGTAATAAAGTTTCGTATAAAAGGGCTTAATGCTTTAACTATAACCAGTATCTCGTTGGGCATGGTTACTCCTATTGCATTAGCCTACCTTGTGTTTTTTACTGATGTAACCCAACAGGTTTTAAACGAACCAGAAGCACGTATTTCATTTATGTATGTTTCTATTTTGGGTATAATGAGTACCGCAATAGCCATGGGGTTATATAATAAGCTAATACAGATTACAACACCAATATTCTCCAGTTCTGTAACTTATCTTATACCCATTGTAGCCGTAATTTGGGGTTTATGGGATGGAGAAGTCCTACTTTTAGGCCATTATTTAGGACTGTTATTCATACTTGCTGGAGTTTATATTGCCAATCAAAAGAAATTCTAGCGGATTATTTCTGAGAAAATTCAATTTATTTTTATATTTTTCAGCTTTTAATCATAGAATGTTAACACGACTTTTAGGGATTGGACTAGACCAATCATTAGATTTTGAGGAATCAATAAAAATAAAGCTGCTTAATGTAGTTTCATTTTTGTTTTTGTTGATTTCTTATGTTTTCATACTCAAACACCTGTTTTTCACAGGAAAATATGATGTTGCATTATCCCATTTCATTGTTTCTTTAGCCATTCCTCCGATATATTTTTTGCAATATAAGCATAGGTATAAAGCGGCAAAAACACTATTTTTTGTGCTACTACACGTCATTATTTTTATTCCATCTATGTTTCTTCTACTTGGAAGAGGAGTTGAAAATTTTTACATTGTGGTAATAATTCTGGTATTGATTTTAGTTGAAAAACCAATTTGGGTGTACCTTTTATTAAGCCTCAATGCCTTTTTATACATTGCTCCTCAACTTTTTTTCCAACCTTACCCAAAAGA
>JAMOMJ010000123.1 GCA_027067135.1 Cyclobacteriaceae bacterium | reverse complement strand
ACTTTAGTATCAGTTCATTGAATATCTTCATAGGATTCTTTTCTTACTAAAATAAGATAAATTCTGAATATTCAACACAACTTACTGATACATAATTTGTTAACCATTTATAGACAGGCTCTAAATAATTGCACTTGGCTTTTTATAATTCAAATTATTATCTTTAATGGATTAGATTAATCAATTATGAAAAAAATAATTGCTGTACTTGTCGTGGTTATATTTGGAGCCATAGCTTGGTTTTACCTGTTTCAATTTAAATCGGGCAATAGAATCAATGCCATTAATGTGGTGCCTGCCAATGCTGTTTTAATTATTGATGTAGAAGACCCTTTTGAGCAATGGAACACCATAACTAAAGGCGAAATTTGGCAATATCTTAAAACAAATAACTACCTGGCACATGTTGGCAATACCATAGATAGCCTTAATGTAAGCTTAAAAGAAAATGAATTTCTTTGGAACCTGGTTGCTTCAAGACCCGTTACGGTTTCACTACATAAAATAAGGGGTAATGAATTCGACCTGTTTTATGTAGTTGACCTTACAAAAGCCGCCAGGTTTTCCTTTGTTAAAGATTATATTCAAAATTTGGTAGGAGATGGTATTGATGTTACTTCCAGAGAGTACCGTCAGGAAAAAATTATTGAATTAAATTTTAAGGATTCACAGGATTTGATGTATATGTATGTGAAGAACAACCTGATTATGTTGTCTGGCACACATGTTTTAATCGAAAATTCTATTGACCAACTGGAAGAGCCTGCACTTGCTCGAGATTTAGATTATTTGGAAGTAAGCAAGCGAATGGATAATAACGGTGTTACTTTTTACCTGCAGCACACCTATTTTAAAGACTATATCAGCCAATGGCTAAAAGATGAAAATAGTGCTGGATATGAATTTATAAGTGCTCTTACTTTTACAGGAATTGATGCTACTATAGATGATCAGTTTTTATCACTTTCAGGAGTTTCTAACCTCAATGACTCGTTAAATTCGTATGCTAAAATTGTTCATAATTCGGGAGTAGGAAGGATTGATATGCCTTCATTAGTGCCTGAAAATAGTTTGTTTTTTTTAAGTATGGGTTTTGAAAGCTTTGCTAAATTTTATGAAAATATTGAGTTTAGAATTAAAAATAGCAGTGATGGAGAGGAGTATGTAAAGAACAAAAAGAAGCTTGAGAAATACCTTGGGATAAGTGTTGAAGAAAATTTATTGAGTTGGATTGGAGATGAAGCGGGTGTATTTCAAATTTATCCTAAAGAAGTTGGTAAAGAAAGTGGCTATGTGGCGGTACTTAAAGCCAACGATATAGATTTGGCCAAAGAGCATTTAGACTTTATAAAAAAACAGATTAAGAAAAAAACACCTGTAAAGTTCCGGGGTATAGAGTACAAAGGACACCAAATAAATTTCTTATCGGTTAAAGGTTTGTTTAAAATTCTACTGGGCAATATGTTTTCGAAATTAGATAAACCCTATTATACTATTATTAATGAATTTGTGGTGTTTAGTAATAACCCGGGAACGTTAGCTCATTTAATCAGGTATAATTTAGAAGGAAAAACCTTGAGCGAGAATGAACAGTTTGAGCCTTATTTTAAGCAGTTTGATAACAAGTCGAGTTTGTTTTTATATGTTAATTCAACCCAAATTATACCAGGTAGTAAGGCCTATTTATCAAAAGAGTATTGGCAAAAACTTAATAAGAACAAGGCGTATATTGAAAGCTTTCCTTTAATGGGGGTGCAAATTAAACCAGAGGACAATTTAATCTCAACTTCCATTATTTTAAACTACATGCCTCAAAAAGAAAAGGTGGATTGGAGCCGGTTGTTTTTACCTGTTGAGCTTGATGAAATTGACACTGTTAAAAAAATGAGTACACCGGAAAAGGAAGAAGAAATTAAGATAGATGATATTTTCCCTGAAGACTTAACGGATAAAAAACTAACCGAAACTTATGCAAATGGGCAAAATAAATTTGAAGTACCCTTAAAAAACGGGTTAAAAGAAGGAATGTATAAAGAGTATGATAGCCTTGGTAATGTGTTGGTTAAGGGCAGGTATAAAAAGAATAAGAAATCGGGAGTTTGGAAATATTATACGAACGATGGGGATTTAATTCGAAAAGAGAAATTTTAGTTTTCTAACTTCTGGCAACTACAAAAAATTAGGCCTATCCAATTTCCTTCCAATTCTAAAAGCCGCATTTATTAGCCCCACATGGCTATAGGTTTGAGGAAAATTACCCCACTGGCTACCTGTTACTTCATCAATATCTTCGCTATGTAAGCCCAAGTGATTGGTAAAGCTTAATAAATGATCGAATATTTTGCTGGCTTCATCCACCCTGCCAACGGCAGCCAGAGCTTCTACATACCAATAAGCACAGATAAGAAAAGTGCTTTTAGGTTTGCCAAAATCATCTTGATGCTTATAACGGTAAAAGAGGCCATCGTCTGTTTTTAGTTCCTTTTCAAGAGTTTCTAAATGCAATTGGGCTTTTTTAGAGCTTGGGTCGAGGTAATTCATAGTAATTAGATGAAGCTGGCTTGCATCTAACCGGTCGGTTTCAATGGCAGAAGTATAGGCTTTTTGGTCTGGATCATAGCAGCGTTCAATTTGCAGTGAAGCCTCCTTAGCTAAATAAGTTGCTTTTTCAAGCATTTCATCATCTTCTAACACTTTGGCAATTCTTGCTGCTGCATTGGCACCAGCCCAATGAAACTGAAAGGTATAGCAATGCTTAAAGCTCATATTACGCAATTCCCATAAACCTGCATCGGGCTCATCCATAGTTCGTTCTATGCCCTGGAGCAAGTCCATAATTAATTTTTTCGAGCGTGTATGTTCCTGGTTATTAAGTCGTTCATCGGTGTAAAGCGGTAATAACGATACCAGTACTTGTCCATACACATCATTTTGAATATGTTCTTTGGCTTGGTTGCCAATCCGAACAGGGGCATTGCCCAAATATCCTTTAAGGTCTAAAATTTTCTCTTCAAAATCTTCGGTACCTAATAAGCTGTACACCGGATTATACCGGTAACTATCACTCACAGCAATATTTTCAATATAGTTTGAGTATTTTTCCAGCTCTTCGAATTGCCCAATGGAGCTAAAGGCATTGAGTGTATAGTACGAATCTCGCATCCAGCAATAGCGGTAATCCCAATTACGGCCAGAGCCCGGGTGTTCGGGTAAACTGGTGGTGGTGGAGGCGGTGATCGCACCTGTATCTTCAAACTGGTGCATTTTTAAGGTGAGGGCAGAACGAATAACTGCCTCTTGCCATAACGGGCCAATGGTGCAGTGGCGCACCCAGTCGTTCCAATAATCGATGGTTTTGGTTAAAAATGTTTCGGCTGTTTGCTTAATTGGGCCTTCTAATGGCACACCCCAAGTTAAAATTAAATAAATGGGCTGCTCTAGCTTAAAGGATTTGCCTTGCTGTAAATAATTTAACGAAATGTTAGTGGTTAATCGCACCTGATCCTCCAGGCCTTTAAATCGTAAATGACTGCTGCCAAAACTTACCTCGGGGGTAACGGCTCCATATTCGCCTTTGGGGTTGCATACTACTTTTATTTCGGGTGTGCCTTCCATTGATTCTATCTTTCTAATAAACATCAGCGGTTTATAATGCCTATCGTACTGCTCAAATCGTGGGGCGAAGTCTGTTACTTTATAACGACCATCTTCGGTGCTAATTTCTGTAGTAAGCACATTGGTATTTTTAATATAAGCCTGGCATGTAGAGTGAATTTCCTTTACAGGGTTAATGCTAAACTCACCTCCTTTATCATCATCTAATAAACCACCAAAAATAAAACTACTATCAAATTTTGGCCAACAAAGCCATTTTACACTAGCTTCGGTATCAATTAGTGCTTGAAAAGCGCAGTTGCCAATAAGGCCTAAGTTGTAAGTGTGTCGGTTCATTTGGTAAAATTGGGAAAAACTTAGACTTATAGCAATAGTCCACTACTCCAATTTATTCTAATAATAATTTATACACAGGTAGTATTTTTATTTTAAACCCATTTTCTATTAGTTCATCTTCATTGCTGTCAAAACTAGCGATAGTGCCCTCTAATTTTTGAAGTTTTTTGCCAGCGTAAATTAAACCATCTTTTTCTCTTCTAAATGTTGTTTCTTCTTCTAGGTTATAGCATACTTGGATTAATCTGGTTACTTTTTCATTTTCAAATACAACAAAATCACATTCTTTTTTGTCTTTAAAATAGAATAAATTTTCTTTATATCTCTGCCTTAAATATAAAAACACCATATTTTCTAACAGTAAACCGTAATTATCCGAGAACTTAAAACTTAGAGCGTTTATTAATCCATTATCTATAAAATAATTTTTCTTTTCTGATTTTTCCCTTTTTATTAGAGAATAATCGAATTTTTTTAAACCAAAATTTAGGTAGACGGCTTCTGAATAATCTAAAAAATTATATAAGGTGTTTTTTGACACTCGATAGCCATTAGATTTTAACTCGTTATATATTTTGTGTATAGATGTTGGTTTGCCAATATTTACTAATATTCTATTTAAAAAATATTTTAAAGTAGAAGCGTTTGAGATATTGTAACGCTCTATTAAGTCTTTATAAAGCATTACATAAAAATACTCTTGCAATACTTTCTGCCTGAGCTCATTTGGCACTTCTAATAGTTCTGGAAACCCTCCTTCTTTAACATAACTTGTTAGTGCATTTATAATTGTACTTTTTTGTTTGGAGCCAGTTACTTCGGCTTTTATATGTTTAAAACGTAAATACTCATTAAAGGACAATGGAAAAATTTCATAATTTATATTTCTACCTCTTAAAGATGTTGCAATATCGCTGCTAAGCATGTTTGAATTAGAGCCAGTTATAAATATATTTTTTGAAAAGTTCTCGTATAACCTTCTAATAAATTTTTCCCATTGAGGTATATTTTGAATTTCGTCAAAGAAGAAATAGCAATTATCTAAATTGTTTCCCGGGTATAATTCGCGATATGCTTGTAATATCAAATCTAAATCTTCCGTATTCAGATCCAGCCTTTCATCTTCAAAATTGATATATATTATGTTGGATTTGTCAACCTTATTTTTAAGTAGCCTGTATATTGTATATAATAACAAATAAGTTTTTCCGCTTCTTCTTACTCCGGTTAAACTAACTATTTTAGTAGAATGTATGGGGAGTTCTATAGTTCGTTTGTTAACCTTAGAAAGGTTGATATTTTGATTGTCTATGATAACTTCTTTTATAACTTGTTTCCTTTTCATAAGTCTAATATATTAATAATTGTCCTTATATAAAATCAAAAACATAAAAACATGTCCTTTTATAAAGGAAAATATTTATTTGTTTTGAGCAATTTGCAACTATTTGAGCTATTAATTGCTAGTGTTAAGTCAAATGTACTGTGTTGTATAAGCTGTAGATATTTTTGAGCTAGGCGATGCGAAAAATACGCCCCTAGCTGTAGCTACGGAAGTATTTTTTAAAGAAGTATAGGGCAAAAATGTCAAAGCTTGGTTCGGCTAAAGTATGCTTGACTTGACACTAGCAAATAGGAGAAAAAGGTTTACATAGAAATTGCAACTGAGATAAGGATTGATTTCAACCTATTCATAGTAATTTTAGTCTTAGATAGTAATTTCAAACACAATTTAACTATCGAATTCTTAACTTTAAGTTCAATACCAAATTAGATTATGAGTCGATTTCAAAGCTTAATTATTGTAGCAGCAGCTTACATTGCTACATTTATTTTTGGAGCATTTTTAACACTTTATTTACCCGAAGGTAATAGCTTGAGCAAGTTGTTTCTAATTGATATTTTTCTAACACTCTTTATTTTTATGTTCAGTTTTCGGTTTGGGAATGCTAGTATGTACGACCCGTACTGGAGCGTAATACCTGCCTATATGATTGTATATTGGTGGTATAGTACCATGGCTATTCCAAATTATTTAGCTTGGATAGTTACGGCATTTTTGGTATTAATTTGGTCAATAAGGCTTACACATAACTGGGTTAGAGGCTGGCAAGGTATGCAACACCAAGACTGGCGTTATCTGAAGCTGCAAGATACCACTGGTAAGTGGTACATAATGGTTAACTTTTTAGGTATTCATTTATTCCCAACCTTATTGGTGTGGGTTGCAAGTGTTCCTCTAGCCTATATTTTTACTTCCAATGAACCTTTCACCTTATTAAATTGGTTTGGCGTACTGCTAGCTTCGGCTGGGGTATTATTAGAATATGTTAGTGATAATCAATTACAGCGGTTTAAGCAAACAGCAGAGAGTAAAGAAGTGCTATCCACAGGTATTTGGAGTATTATAAGGCATCCTAATTACTTGGGAGAAATTTTGTTTTGGTGGGGGTTGTATATGATGTCAATTAACACTTTCACACCATGGTATATAAGTTCGGGGGCAATAGGAGTTTCTTTGTTATTTGTTTTTATTTCAATTCCTATGATGGATAAGCACCTCCTTCAAAAAAGATCTGGATACGCAGGGTATATGCTAAAAGTTGGTGCTCTGTTGCCTAGAGTTAACTCAAGCAACTGATAAATTTGTATCATTGTACATTAAGTATGATAATTTTTTACTTTTCCAATAGTCAATATCCGAAACTATGAAATATAAAGCACTATTAGTTTTAGTTGTAGGTGTGCTTTTAACCTCCTGCAATAAAGAAAAGAAGCAACAACAGATGCAACCACCCGAAATTCAAGTGGTGGAGGTTACTCAAAAAGATATGCCTATTTATAACGAGTTTGTTGGACAAGCCTATGGGTTGTACGATATTCCTATTAGAGCCAGAGTAGAAGGTTTCTTAGAAGGAATTCATTTTAGCGAAGGCCAGGGAGTAAAGAAAGGGCAATTGCTTTATGTAATAGATGCGCAGCCATTTACAGCCGAAGTGGCTTCGCAACAAAGCAAAGTGGCAGAAGCAAAAACGGTATTGGTTAATGCCGAAAAAGAATTGAATAGGTATAAGCCACTGGCCGAAAGAAATGCTGTTAGTAAGAGTGATTTAGATGCTGCTCAGGCAACCTACGATGCTGCACTTGCTTCGGTGGAAGCTGCCAAAGCCAATATGAGGATGTCTCAAATAAATTTAAGCTATACGAGAATGAAATCTCCGATACAGGGTGTAATTGGTAAAACAGAAGCTAAAATTGGAGAGTTTGTGGGCAGAGACCCCAACCCTGTTATTTTAAATACAGTCTCCCGAATAGACACCATTCGTGTTCAGTTTTTTCTCACCGAAGGGCAGTATTTGCAACTGGCCAAAGAGTACGGTAAAGAATTAAAAAAACCGAAAAACCCAAGTCCTGAAGAAAAGGTTACAGTAAACTTAATATTGGCTGATGGAGAAAACTACCCTTATAGTGGTGTGATTGACTTTATTGACAGGAGTGTTGATTCATCTACTGGATCTTTATTGGTTCAGGCGAGTTTTCCTAATCCCAATAAACTTTTAAGACCCGGTATGTACACCAAGGTAAAAATTCCTATCGAACAGGTAAAAAATGCTTTGCTGGTTCCACAACGATGTGTTCAGGAATTGCAGGGTCAGTATTCGGTTTATATTGTAAATGCCAATAATAAAATTGAGGCAAAACAGCTAAAAATAAAAGCCAAAGTAGGCGACTATTATATCATAAAAGAAGGTATAAATGCAGGTGACAAAATAGTACTCGAAGGCTTACAAAAAGTAGGGTCGGGTATGGAAGTTATCCCTAAAGTAGTTGAGTTTCAAAGCCAATCAACCGATAAGCAATAGTTATGGCTGAGAATCAGGGAAATTTTTTCGTGCATCGCCCCATTGTGGCAATGGTAATTGCAATCATCATTGTTATTGTTGGTGGAGTTTCAATGATAGGCTTGCCCATTGAGCAGTACCCTAATTTAACTCCGCCCATTGTGGAGGTAAGAGGCACTTACACAGGTGCTAATGCCATTAGTGTAGAGGAATCTGTGGCTACACCATTAGAGCAGGAGATTAATGGAGTTGATAATATGATTTATATGAAATCGACCAATTCCAATGATGGAACTATGACCATTCAGGTTTCATTTGATGTAGGCACCGACCCCGATATGAATACTGTACTTTCGCAAAACCGTGTGTCTGCGGCCTCGGCAAAATTGCCTTCTGCTGTTACCAAGTTTGGAGTTACCACAAAAAAATCATTACCCAATATTTTAATGCTGGTAACCTTAACCTCAGATGGCAGGTACGATCAGGATTTTTTAGGCAATTATGCCCTTATTAATATTAAAGACCAATTAGCAAGGGTAAAGGGAATTGGCCGGGTTGATGTAATGGGTGCGGCTAATTACTCTATGCGGATATGGGTAAAACCCGACAGGCTTTCCCAAATGGGGCTTACAGTACCTGAAATTATCAATGCCATCAACGAGCAAAATTTAATTGTACCGGGAGGTAAATTTGGAGCAGAGCCATCGCCACCGGGTACAGAATTTACTTATACAGTTCGCTTGCCGGATCGATTTAATTCGCCCGAAGCATTTGGCGAAATAGTGGTAAGAACCCAAAAAGATGGTTCGCAAATAAAATTAAAAGACGTAGCTACGGTTAACTTAGGGGTAGAAACCTACAGTATGATTCCGAGACTTAATGGCGAAACCGCAGCAATTGTAGCACTTTACCAGGCACCTGGTTCTAATGCGGTAGAGCTTGCCGAAAATATAATTGCTGAAATGGAAGTGCTAAAAAACAGCTTCCCTGAAAGTATAAAATACGATGTGTCGCTCGATTCTACAGCCCCCATTACAGCCGGTATTAAAGATATTGTGGTTACCCTAATCATCGCATTAGTATTGGTTGTTCTCGTGGTTTTTATATTTATCCAAGATTGGCGAGCTACCCTGATTCCAACGTTAGCAATACCTGTATCATTAATTGGTGCTTTTATGTTTTTCCCGGGGTTAGGGTTTACCATTAACGTGCTGTCACTTTTAGGGTTGGTTTTAGCCATTGGTATTGTGGTGGATGATGCCATTGTAGTAGTAGAGGCTGTGCAAGTAAATATTGCAAAGGGTATGAAAACCAAAGCAGCCACCTTAGATGCGATGGCAAAAGTTACAGCACCCGTAATTGCAACAACTCTGGTGTTAATAGCCGTATTTATTCCAGTAGCAGGTATGGCAGGTATAACAGGCCTGCTTTATCAGCAGTTTGCCATTACTATTGTGGTTTCGGTTATTGTGTCTTCTGTAAATGCACTTACCCTAAGCCCTGCATTATGTTCCTTATTATTAAAAGAGCCTAAGCCTTATGGTGGGCCATTGGGCTGGTTTTTTAAGAAGTTTAATCAGGGAATGGACAAAACAACCGATTCCTATATGAGTTTTACCAATATTGTAACTCGTAAGCTAAAAAGGAGTGCAGTATTTATTGTTATATTAAGTGTTGCGGCTGGCATTTTAGGTAGCCTTGTTCCGGGTGGGTTTATTCCCGAAGAAGATATGGGCTATTTTATGGTGAATATGCAACTGCCCAATGCGGCATCTATTCAGCGATCGGATGTTATTGCCAAGGATGTGGAGAAAATATTGATGGATATTGAAGAAGTAAAATTTGTAACTACAGCTACAGGTTTTAGTATTTTATCTGGAGCAATGACATCCAACACAGGTTTCTTCTTTGTTTCATTAAACGATTGGTCAGAGAGAGAAACTACAGCTACAGAAATTGTAGCTAAAGTAAACAGGCAGCTTGCGATACACATTAAAGGGGCGCAGGTATTTGCTTTTGGCCCGCCTGCTATTCCGGGTTTGGGTAATGGTTCTGGGTTTAGTATTATGTTGCAGGATAAGGGTGGTAACGATCCTGGCTATTTAGCAACCAACACTATGAAATTTATAAAAGCTGCCAATGCCCGTCCCGAAATCGGTAAAGCCTTTACTACTTTTCAAGCCAATGTGCCTCAACGTTATATGGATATTGATAAAGAAAAAGCGCTGAAACTCGGTATTAGATTAAACGATTTATACACCACGGTAGGTGCTTTTATGGGAGGTGCTTATGTAAACGATTTTACCCGTTTCGGAAGGTTGTATAAAACCTACATTCAGGCCGAACCGGAATACAGGGTAGATGAATCTCAAATTAATAATTTCTTTATTAAAAATAATGAAGGTAAAATGGTGCCATTGGCAACTGTTGCCACCATAAGACCAATATCTGGCCCGGATTACACTACCAGGTTTAATTTATACCGTTCAGTGGAAGTTACAGGTGGCCCTGCCGAAGGCTTTACATCGGTGCAAGCCAGAGAGGCCTTAAAAGAAGTGGCCAAAGAGGTATTACCACAAGACATGAGTTATAGCTGGAATGCAATGTCGTTTCAAGAAGAAAAAGCTTCAGGCTCTCTTATGATGATTCTATCTTTCTCCTTGCTATTTGTATTCTTAATTCTAGCAGCGCAATACGAAAGTTGGTCGTTGCCTTTTAGTATTTTGTTAGGCACACCCTTTGCTATTTTTGGGGCTTTATTTGCTTTATGGGCATCGAGGTTATTTAGCCCAACCTTTGAGAATAATATTTTTGCTCAGGTATCTTTTGTAATGCTTATAGGCATGGCAGCAAAAAATGCCATATTAATTGTAGAGTTTGCCAACGATGAATTTAAAAAGGGGCTAAGCTTATTTGATGCGGCCATTGCTGCTGCAAAATCTCGATTCAGGCCAATTCTAATGACAGCCTTCTCCTTTATTCTTGGAGTATTTCCACTAGTGGTTGCCACAGGCTCTGGAGCAGAAGCTCGTAAAGTAATGGGAATGGCATTGCTTGGAGGTATGACCATGGCCACATTTTTAGGAGTGTTTTTATACCCGATGTTATTTGTTTTTATTGGTAAAATAGCCGGGTATGAAAAGAAAAGAGACTTGGAAGCCCAACTTTTAGATAATTAATAGGATGTTGAATAGAAAAATAGTTATTGGTTATATAGTTATTGGGTTAATAGGTTCAATAGCAATTAGTAGTTGTAAAGTAGGTCCAAACTTTGAAAAGAGTGAGGTGGCTACAGCATCCACATTTAGGTATGATAGTCTTCAAGCAGATACGGTAGTTAACCTGCGTTGGTGGGAGCTTTTTAATAACTCAGAACTCGATTCTTTAATTATAATCGGCTTACAGGAAAACAAAGATGTGCTTACCGCAGCAAGCAGGGTACAGCAAGCTATGATAAATGTGGGCTTTACCAGAGCAGACCAATTTCCCGGATTTGGTGTATCTGCGCAGGCAAACCTGGGCAATGTAGTGGGCGGCCAGCCTTTAAGTGGCGATGCTGGTATTTATACCGCAGGACTAACCTTAAATTGGGAAATTGACTTTTGGGGTAAATTTCGAAGGGCAACTGAGTCTGCTAAAGCGAGTTTTGTGGCTACTGATTATGCCAAAAGGGCTGTTCAAATAGGTGTTATTACGGCCATTACCCAAACGTATTTTCAATTACTAGATTTTAAATGGCGGTTAGAAATCGCTCAAAACACCATTCTTTCCAGACAGCGCGGACTCGAGATTATCACAGATAAATTTAACCATGGTGTTGTTCCTCAAATAGACTTAAATCAGGCGCAAATTCAGTTAAGCATTGCCGAAGCAAGCGTTCCGTTATATCAACGTCAGTTGGCAATTACAGAAACTTCTTTAGCTATTTTATTAGGACGAAATCCTTATTCCATCTTGAATCTATCAACGCTAGAGAGTCAAGAATTTCCATCTGACATACCTCCGGGGATTCCATCAACTTTATTGCAAAGACGCCCCGATATTTTAGCAGCCGAAAATAGGTTTCATGCCGAAACTGCCAATATTGGAGTAGCCGAAGCACAGCGATTTCCTTCCATAAGTCTTACAGGCTTAATTGGTGGAGCTGCTACGCAACAATTATCTTCGGCCGCTACCGGTGGCTTTGCCTGGAGTGCCAGTGCAGGGTTACTTGGGCCGCTTGTAAACTGGGGTAAAAACAAGAAAAGAGCTGAAATTCAGCGAGAAGTAGCCTTGCAATCAGCCTACGATTATGAGAATACAGTTATTCAAGCATTTAAAGAAGTGGAGGATGCACTTATTACAATCAGTACTACTAAAACGGAGTTAGAAGCTCGCAAACGGCAAATGAATGCGGCCCTTAGTGCCAGAGATTTATCATTAGATCGTTATAATGGGGGTGTTACAAGTTATTTAGAAGTAATTGAAAATGACCGTTCAGCCTTTGAAGCAGAATTGCAATACTCGCAAGTGAGACAGCAATTACTCAATAGTTATATTCTACTGTATAAAGCTCTTGGTGGAGGCTGGATTACCGCTGAAGAAGAGGATGCTTTAGCTGATGCAGCCGCTCAAAATCAAGGAAATTAATAGACTGCTTTGAAACCATTATTGCATAAGCAAGCCTCAGTTAAATTAGCCTTACTGTTACTTGGTTTTGTTATTGTTTTTAATGTGCTAATAATGCCCCTGCTTACAGGTGATAAGGAAGTGACACCTATTGACCTTCAATTTGCTTACACGCCAGAACTAGCCTATGAGTTAATTGATTCTTATAGCGAGGAAACTCGCACTGTTTATGCCAGAGGAGAAATGACGCTTGATGTTGCATATCCTATTGTCTATACCTTATTTATGAGCGTTACGTTAATGCTGCTTTATCCTAATAAATGGAAAATGGCATGGCTGCCGTATGGGGTTTTTGGTGTTGATATGTTGGAAAATACAGGTATAATAATTATGCTAAAGAATTACCCTGAACAGCTTAGGTCTGTTGCCTGGATAACAAGTGGGTTTTCTACTTTAAAGTGGTCTTTGGTAATTATTGTTGTTCTGTTTATTTTTTATGGGCTTCTTTCAAAATTGTGGGCAAAAGTAAGTAAGTCTGCTTAATGTGTCGTTTGTGGTAATCACCGAAATCTGCGGGAGATTTTTATAATTCAACCTTACAATTATACTTGTCCAATTCCTGTAGTTTATCAGCAAGTTCAAAATGAGATTTGTTCTCGTTCATTTTTTTATGGTGGTAATCTTTTAACTCTTTTCTAAGGATAGATTCAGCAAATCTTCGAACTTCTTCTTGAGTAGTTAATAAAAGAGGAGGCACTTTTGCGAGTTTGTCATTATCGTTTTTAGCCACCATGGTAAAATAACTAGTGTTGGTATGCTTTACGGTTCGCTTTTTTACATTTTCTGTAATTACTTTTATGCCCACAACCAGCGATGTGTTGCCCACATAATTTACACGAGCCATGAGTGAAACTAAATCACCTACTTCCACAGGTTGTAGAAAATCAACGGTATCAACCGATACGGTAACACAGTAATTACCGGCATGTTTGGTAGCACATGCATAAGCAACCTTATCCATTAACGAAAGCAACATGCCCCCGTGTATTTTGCCTCCAAAATTAGCATAGGAGGGTATCATTAATTCGGTAATGGTGGTATCAGAATCTTGTGGTCTTCGTGGGTGCATAATAAGTATCTTATTAAGAGGTTTTGTTCTAACAAGAACCAAAATACAATAATTCAAATTACAATTGGATTCAAAGTCTCATTAATATAGGCACAAGATTTAGTGTTTTCTTAAACTCTATTGGGTTTATTTGGGTTTTCAAATTTGGGTTTTGTAATTTTCAATTTATATGTCAACATTATCAACCTATTTAGAAGACCCGGTACTTTCTAAACTTTACACACAAGTTAGAGAGGCAGGAGCTGTTAAATCTATTTCGGTTGATTTAACACACGAATGCAATTTACGGTGTAAAGGCTGCTATTACTTCGAAGAAGGGATGGATAAAATTGTTGACACATCTGCCAATCTTGATGCTGCCTTTAAACAATTCCTGGATTCAGAAAAGGAGAGAGGGACTAACTTTATCACTATTGTAGGAGGGGAGCCAAGCTTGCAACTGGATAGGCTTAAAATGGTGTATGATAATTTTAAAATGAATGTAGCCACCAATGGTTTAATCCGAATTCCTTATGAAGGGTTTGAACAAATGCCTATTGGAGTAGCTGTTTGGGGAAGTAATGAAACCGATGCAGAACTACGTAACAAAGGCAAACGCGACCTGTTTAGTATTGCCCTCGATAATTATAAGAATGATAGCCGTGCATTCTTTTATTATACCGTTTCTCCTGATAAAAGTGAGGAGATAGCATCAGTGGTTGAAAAATGTATCCAGAATGGCAATAAAGTACTCTTTAATTACTTTAGCGATATCCACAACAAAAAAGACATTGCCGGTTACAGGGCTGGCTTTGAAAATGTTCGTGTTGAAATTGAAAAAGCGATACAGAAATATCCTGAACACGTTTTAACTACTTCTTATTTTAACCAGGTCATTACCACAGGCCAATTATACGACCAGCATTGGGGCTATGATGTATGCACCAATGTAAGCACTAACTTTGAACCCAATCAGGGGCGTTTGAAAAACGGAAATCCTTATAATCCTCACTTTCGCTCCTATAATGCTGATTTTAAAACCACACGCAGGTGCTGTACAGGCATAGATCGGAGCTGCGACTCCTGTTGCGATGCCTGGGAACACTTCTCTTGGATACTAATTAATATGAAAAAGCATATGGGTACCAAACAAGAGTTTATAAATTGGCTTACTTCTATGTACATGTTCTATTATATCAATCGAATAATTACCGAGGAAGAGGTGGTATTAACTCAGGTTCATTCGCTACTGAACTCAGGAATAATAGCCGACTAATACTATTATTGTGTATTTTAAACCTGAGTTCCTAAGTAATTGTAAATATTAGCGCTACGCATTTCTATAATGGTTTGATAGTGTAATTCCAATCATCTCCATGAAACCCATGTTTGCAGATATTAACCCGGATTATTCATGAGTTTGGAATAAGTAATGATGCGAACAATTTATATCAATTGATTGTCAGGTATTTACGGCAGGGTTAACCCCGACAATCCTAAAATTTAAACTCCCCATTTTTGGGTATTATACTCTTTGTGAATTTTTCGGGTTAATTTTTTTCAAAATCCGATTTCGATATTTTAGTGTCAGTTTAACCCGAAAAATTCATTGTTAAGCTTCAAAATCAGGTGTAAAAGTGTTATTTTTAGGTAGTTACAACAAAAACAATCACTTTTAACCACACCCAATT
>JAMOMJ010000122.1 GCA_027067135.1 Cyclobacteriaceae bacterium | reverse complement strand
GCGGAGGGAAATGACGGAATCACAAAAGATTTCTTTTCTATTCCGAGGTACGAGGAATCTTGTGAGGCTGGAAAGTTATCTTCGAAAAGCAGAAGATTCCTCGTACCTCGGAATAAAAACAGGATAATTTGGAACCTCTTTATACAAATCCGTCAATAGTAGCGTAGTGTGGCAATCCTCATTTTTATACTGTAAAAGGGGATTACTTCGGTCGTTCCTCCCTACCATTGACAGTTTTTTTTCGCTGTATTCTAACCAATAAACTCTTAGGTCAGACGATAGTCGGACTAGCTACCTCCCCCTGACTAACGTCCGACCTTAGCTGTCATTGTCCTACGCTGATTTTATTTTAAAATTCCGCCCTCGTAATGACGGTATTTGTTTTGTTTTGCGTAAGGCCAGTTAATAAAAGTTAAGCACCTATCAATAATAACTACTGTGAATCCTCAGCGCCCTTCCATGCGTTCGGAAATATCCTTTCCGCATTTAAGCGGTAAATTTTATCTATCACCTGCTTGGGTAGAGCCAATCCTTGAACAGGGCTATCAAGTTGAGGCACCTTAACCATTTCGCTTGTATTAAAATATTTCCAATCGTTTAACCAAACCTCCATCATATGCTCTTCCAATTCTGAAGGCACCGTTACTTTATTTTCCTGAAAATCGGTAGCATACAATATCCTATCCTGATACTTGATAAAAAAGTTACGCACCTTTTCCCGATCTTTTTGCGTAAGGTATTGCGTATGGCTCATACGCTCGGCCAAATCAAGACTGGCATTAGGGAAACGGTCGAGAAATTTTGCTTCTTCCTCTATGCTCCATTCCAAACTAGCCATGTGAACCGCCACAAAGGGCAGGTAAGGGTTTTTGGCCAGCATATTGTTCCTGTGTTCAATCTGTTCTTCATAAGAGGGCATTTCCGGATGTAAATACATGTGGTACTGAGGGTGTTCCCTAAAATAGTTGCGGTCGTTATTTACAGTCATAGAATCGAGTGGCAACCAGCAATTTTTAGGCTCTCCTGCATGGCTTAAGAGCACCTTACCCTGTTCTTTTATAAATGTAAAAACAGGATCAAATTTTGGATCGTCCAGCGTAATCAGATTCCCGTCCTTGTCTTTGGCTACCATACCAATATTCTTCCAGGTTTTTACCGAATTGGCTCCCATTTCAAAGTCTTTCGTTAGCTGACCGATTACACGATCTGCCCAACCAGGTTCGTCCCAGCCTTGTAATGTAAAGGCAGTACCAAAAGCCATAAGTTCAGGGTTTTCTCTATAATGCTTTGCCTTAATTGCCACCTGCTCCTCCATAGGAGGAAAATCTGGCACATCAACCGAAATATTTAACAACCTAAAGTTATTTGCACGAGCCAAATTTATCATGGTCTTACCATCTGTATTTAAATGCACATGGGTATCTATTTTTCGAAGGCTTTTGAAATCAGCCATAGTATAGGATTTAGCTGTATCTGCTGCGGTATCCTGCTCGGTGGTTGTACTTGTTTTTTGAGTACAATCTGCTGCTATTGCCAATATAATAACGAATATCAAGCGGTTGCTTATTTTCATTTCTTAATAGATTTAGATAAATACTTATTTAAAAACAAAGCTAATATAAATTAATTTTTAAAATAATAAGGATAAATAACTTATTATTTAATTTAACATTTCATAACATTACTAATATTCAAACAATTAAAAGGTAAAATAATATAAACTCTATCTTTGGTGAAGATATATAATCTGTGTTACGGTGGAGCATTTGTAATTTTCAGAAAATTACCCAAAACCGTCTGAGGTTTGTCAATTGAATGCCGGCTCACATCGTAAAAATCTGGTAAGATGTATTTCCATTATCTGCCTATTTGTATAATAAACCAGGCTATAACTATTAGCCCAATTACAAACAGCCAGGCCAAAAGAAACCCTGCCCAGTCTTCTTTATACCTGCGGGCAAAACCCTTCCATCGCGATGCCTTTAGCCAACCCGGCAAATCTACCAAGATTAAGGCCTTTCCATAACTTCCGGCATCTTTTGCACCATCTTCACCATGTTGGTCGTCAATTGAAAGCTTATTTAACCGCTGAAAGAAATGATTAATGGCCGGTTCAGGCTCGGGAACGGTTAACTTACTAATAATTATAAGTGCGAAAAACCCTGCCAACATAGCCCACCCAAAAGGTGCCGGTTCCCATGTATAAATAAGCATTAATGAATCTTGATTGAGGTAATTAATGATATAATATGTAAAAAAAGATGTAATAACCGATGCCAGAGCTCCGTACCTGTTGGCACCTTTCCAAAGCATTCCACCAAATACCATAATGCCCATAAATGCTGCGATCGATTCTGTAAATAAGAAAGCTGATAATACATTTTTAACTATGAGTGCAAAGCCAACACCCAATAAGGTAAATAGCAAGCCTGCCAGTCTTCCTATATGAACCGATTTTTTATCTGTAACAGCAGGATTGAAGTAAGGTTTATATATATCTTTTACAAAGAGGGCTCCAAGATTAACCATAAAATTAGAGCAGGACGACATATTTGCAGCCAATAAAGATGCGATCATTAAACCAACCAGGCCGGGAGCAAGAAGTGTTCGTGTTGCATAGCCAAAAGCGTGCTCCGGATCGTCCAATACTACACCCCGCTGCACGACTAAAGCTGCCACTATAATACCTGTTAATGCCCACCCAAGGGTTACAAAACGTTTTAAAAAATTACCATAGGTTTGTCCAACCCTACAGGTACGCTCTGTTTTACCGGTAGCAAAAAGAGACATTGAATGTGGTTGGGCAGTAATACCAATAATTCCATTGAGCGCAAGCATGGAGAGCGTAAAAGCCCCAAGCCCTAAGTCATCGCTAAACAATGTGAAAAAATTCTCGGGGAGCAAAGATCTCATAGCTTTAAAACCACCAACTTCATTCAACCCACTTGGAATAAGCATAAAAGAGAGGACAACAATTAATAGTCCTTGTATAAATTCTGTGTGAGCAGCAGCCACCAAACCGCCAAAATAGCTATAGATAATAAAGGCTATGGTCATTAAAACAACCACCATGTTCGAAGAAATGGCTCCATCTGTGGCTACCGATATAACTTTGGCGGCTCCTTGCAACATGGCTCCCATTATAAATACAAAGTAAGTAATTGCAAATATGGTATAAATAAGCCTAATCCATTTACCATAGCGGTCGCCCACCATTTCAGCTACGGTAGTCCTATCACTTCTTCGATACCATGGTGCAATAAGCCAGTAAAAGGGTGTAATCAGCAAATTTTTCCATTGATACCAGATAGTGGCAAAGCCACCCTGAAGTGCCACACCAGCCTGAGCTACCGGCATTTCTGCGTGGGTACCTGTGCCAAATGCCT
>JAMOMJ010000121.1 GCA_027067135.1 Cyclobacteriaceae bacterium | reverse complement strand
ACTGATAATGTAAAATGTTCAGTTTCTAAGTCTATCTCGGTCGCATCTAAAGGAGGGTTTCAGGCAACAGCATCATTAACACCATCAGGCTGCAAAACAACTAAAGGAGCCATTACAGTTCAACCTGTAAATGGTGTTTCGCCCTATACGTATAAAATTGGTTCAACATCTCAAGCAGAGGCAACATTTAATAATTTAGCATCAGGGCAATACGAGGTGTTAATTACAGATGCAACAGGTTGTGATTTTTCTCTTATTGAAACAGTATTAACCGGAGTTTCTTATGCCTCAACCATTAAACCCATTATTACTAATAGTTGTGCCACAACCAGTTGCCACGATGGTTCAACGGCACAAACAAATTTTACAACTTTTAGCAATGTTCAAGGTAAGGCAGCAGATATTAAATCTAGGACTCAAAGTGGCAATATGCCTAAAAACAGTACCTTAACCCAAGAGCAAATTGATGCTATTGCCTGCTGGGTTGACGATGGAGCCTTAGATAATTAATCATTCTGAATGAAGAAAGGGTTTATTTTTATATTGCTTGTTGCAGGGCATTTTTCAATTGCGCAGAAAGTTGTTTCCAATAAAAGTAAAACTACTTTTTACTCCAGTGCTCTTTTAGAAGATATTGCAGCTACTTCTACCAAAGGTAAGAGTGTTATAAATCTATTAAATGGGGAAATTGCTTTTTCAATCCAAATCAACTCTTTCATATTTAAAAAAACCTTAATGCAAGAGCATTTTAACGAAAAGTATATGGAGTCTGAAAAGTTTCCAAAGGCAACATTTACAGGTAAAATCCAGCAATGGGAAATCGATAAACCAATGTCAAAGGCTTTAGTTTTAGGTATATTAACAATTCATGGAATTGCAAACGAAAAAATTATTATAGGGAAAGTTTCTTATACAAACAACAAACTAATAATCAAGGCCAAATTTGATGTAAGGTTACAGGATTTTGACATAGAAGTGCCTTCTTTGATGTTTCAAAAAATTGCAGAAGTTGTTGAAATAAAGGTTGAATATGAATACCCGATCCATGAAAAATAAATGCTTATACCTACTGGCTTTCCTTATTGTGCCTGTTCCTTCGTTTGCTCAAAACAATTTATTAAACAGCCTTTTGGATGGAGAAGAGGAAGTAAATTATGCCATTGCAGCTTTTAAAGGAACTCATATCATAAATGGGCATTCTAGCAAAACTAAAAGTAAAGGTGAATTGGATTTCTTAATTTATCATAGGTTTGGCCCTATTAACTCTGGTATTCAAGAGTTTTTTGGCTTAGATCAGGCTAGTATGCGTTTGGGGTTTGAATATGGAGTAACTGATTTGATAAATATTGGTGTAGGGAGAAGTAGCTATGAAAAAACTTATGACGGATTTTTTAAGTGGAAGTTTTTAAGACAAAAATCAGGTGAAACTAATTCTCCAGTAAGCATAACATTTCTTTCAAGTATTGCGCTACCTACGAATAAAATTGCAGATAACCTCTCAACAGTTGAACGACTTGGATTTGTAAATCAAATAATGGTTTCTCGAAAATTTACTGAAAGGCTAACGGTTCAACTAATGCCTGGGCTGGTTCATCTAAATACAGTTCCACAAGCATCTGACAGTAACAGTATCATGTACTTAGGCGGGGCTTATCGTTATAAATTCACAAAAGGTTTGGCATTAACTGGGGAGTATTATTACCGATTTAATCCCATTGCCACTACAGAAAATTACGATGTGGTAGGCTTGGGAGTAGATATTGAAACGGGTGGGCACGTATTTCAATTGCATATATCTAATTCTCGAACCACATTCGAAAAAGGGTTTATAACTGATACTGTTGATAATTTTTGGGATGGGGATATTCGTTTTGGGTTTAATATATCACGTACCTTCCAACTTGGTAATAAAAGGGTAAAAGAAGAATAACTAGTGTTAAGTCAAGTGTACTGTGTCGTATAAGCTGTAGATATTTTTGAGCTAGGCGATGCGAAAAATATGCCCATAGCCATAGCTACGGAAGTATTTTTTAAAGAAGTATAGAGCAAAAAGATCAAAGCTTGGTTCGGTTAAAGTATGCTTGACTTAACACTAGCCTTTAAATCCAATTTTAGTATGAACTCCATCACAGTAAGGTTTATTACTCGATGCTCCACACCTGCAAAAAGCAGTTTTGTTTGATTTTGATTCTGAGTTTCCGTTTGCATCTTTTATAGTTATATCTCCTGAAACCACTAAAGGGCCATTTGGCATTATGCTAATTTCGGTTTCAGAGTTTTGAGTATTCAAATTGGCTTCACTGTTCATATAATAACTTAAAGCTCCTGAAGGACATTTTGAAATTTGCTCTTGAAGTTGTTTGCTAGTTGCTTTTTCAATGGTTATCCACGGCTTACCATAGGGGTTATATACTTCGGGTAAACAATTTATGCATACTTCTGAGTGAGAACAAATTGCGGGTTCCCAAACAATGGTTAATTCTCCGTTGCTGTACTCCTTTATTTTTTTCTGTTCCTTCATAACTTACTAATTTAATCATTTCATGGTTAAAA
>JAMOMJ010000120.1 GCA_027067135.1 Cyclobacteriaceae bacterium | reverse complement strand
GCGCAAAAACCGTCATGATTAAAATTTTATTCTTCTCAACGGAGTTTCCGCTCATCATCTTCCTATCACCGTACTAAAAAAAATCATCACCCTATCCCACAAATTACAACTAAACTCAGCTTCCAAGCCATTATCTGCTATCCAAGGATCATTAGTTTGAACTAACCATTTAACCAATTCCTGCTTATATTTTTTCACAAGAAGCGGCTCATCATCAACTATGTTTTTTAACTGATAGCTATCTGCGATATTATCATGCAATACCACTCTTACCCCACCTGTCTTTTTATCCCGTATTACTACAAATGTATGATGAAGCGTTTTAATACCACGACGCTCCTCAGGAAAAAGAGGCTGAGCAGTAAGATAGTAAGCAGATTTTGGTCTACGCCCTTCACCACCCATCAATAACTCTGAGCGGTCAACACCCTCGACATCTTTTGGGACTCTACCCCCCAACCCCATCAAACCTAAAAGGCTTGGCATAATATCTGGCATATTAAAAAGCAGATTATCTTGGCGTGCTTTCACTCTATTCTTCCAGCGAAGAATAAACGGAATTAATAACGCCTCGTCTTGCCACGAATTTTTTCCCATGCGCCCATGACTACCCATTAACTCACCATGATCAGACATAAAGACCACAATAGTATCCTCCTCCAACCCTTCCTCTTTAAGTACTTGCAATAGTCGCCCAAAGTTTTCATCAATACCAGAAATTGCTGCAAAGTAGTTAGCCACACTTCTAACAGCAATACTTATTTTATCGGCATCAGGTCTTAATAATAATTCCTCTGTAGACTTGTTCTTATACAGTTCTTTATATTTTTTAGGCACAAGATCAAATGGCATATGTGGTGGGTTATGCGCTACCATCAAAAAGAAAGGTTTATCGTTGTCTCTATATTCGTCGTTAATATTTTTTATATAGTTAATCGCAACATCCGTTTCATGTTCAACAGACCACCCCTCTACATTAACTCGCTCTTCAATTGATGCATTGTTTTTCCAATAATGAGGTGAAAAATGATCATCACAACAGCCATAACTATACCAAAAATCAAACCCATGACGACGTTTTCCAGGCGGAGTAAATGCATCCCAAAGTGTTCCACCTTTTGCAGGATCCCCTCTCCAACCCTCAGTATATTTTGCATCTTCCTCTTTTGGCAAATCTAAATGATACTTACCAATATAGCCTTGGCTATATCCTGCAACACTTAATACATCAGAAAAACAAACCTCATCCTCTTTAAGCTCAATACCATAATCTGCAACCTTCGAATAGCAATTATCAACCACGCCATTAGAAACAGGGTATTTCCCTGTAAATAACATTGCTCTCGCAGGACTACAAATAGGACAATTAGATAGAGTATTAGCTAGTGTAAGGCTTTCGTTCGCAAATGCATCAATATTAGGAGTAATAACAGGGTCAGTCTTAGTCGCTCCCACCGTTTGCTGGCGTAACTCATCAGGCATCACAATAATAAGATTGGGGTGCTTTTTCCTCATCACTTCCATAGCAAATCCTTTTTTGGTTTATCTTTAACACGTTGTACCGTATATTTCCAAACACGCAAACTGGAAACCACTATGTCACATCAATTTAAAAACCCCATAATCATACTTGGAATGCACCGTAGTGGAACAAGTTGCCTCGCAGGCACAATACAACAAGCAGGCTTATGTCTAGGTGACGTTTCAACAAACAACAAATACAACCCAAAAGGCAATCGAGAACACAATACGATTATGGCTCTCAATGAAAGCTTACTCAAGTATAATGATGCAAGTTGGAATAAGCCGCCCAACAAGGAAATTCAATGGGATAATTCACACCTTCAACAAGCTAATGAGATAAAAAAACAAATAACAGATGATTGCCCGTCAAATTGCTGGGGCTTCAAAGACCCTCGCACACTACTTACATTTTCATTTTGGCTCGATACATTTCCTGATTCCATATTAATCGGAACAATCCGAAACCCTATAGATGTTGCAGAATCTCTAGCACGCAGAAGTGATCAATTTAACATAGATGATGGTTTACAGCTCTGGCTAGATTATAATTCCAAACTATTAGACCTACTAAAAAAGAAACCTTTCCCACTTGTTTCTTTTGACTATCCAAGTACAACTTACACGCAAAAAACTAATGAGATAGTCTCGGTGTTATTTCCTAATTCAAGTATGTCCAATATTGATTTTTTTGACAGCACTTTACGCTCCCCATCAAAAAAGCCACTAGAAATCCCTCATGAAATAGAGGATTGCTACACCGAACTTAAAACCTTTCTATCTTAGAAGGATATAACTCTATGTATAAATTTTTAGGTATAGGCGCACAAAAAGCTGGTACAACCTGGCTCTTCAGAATGTTAAGTCAGCACCCTAATATTGCCTTTCCTCACGGAAAAGAAATACATTACTGGAACAGACAATACCCCAAACACCCACCTGAAGACTACCTATCAAAATTTATTTCAAATACTTTGGCAGAAGGGGAAATAACCCCTGCCTATGCCTTTCTCCCACTAGAAACTATTAAACAAATACACCACCATGCCCCTGACTTACGCATTATTTACATAATCCGTAACCCTATTGATAGAGCATGGTCATCTGCCAGAATGGCATTAGTACGTGCAGAAATGACTTTTACAGAAGCGAGTGACCAATGGTTTATAGATCATTTTAATTCACAAGGATCACTACTACGAGGCGATTACGAGAGATCAATAAGCAATTGGACTCAAGTTTTTAATTCAGATAATTTACTCATATTATCTTTTGAAGACATTCACCAATCACCTCAATCATTATTAGAAAAATGTTGTCAGCATATTGGAGTGCCCAATTTTTCCAATAAAACGCTTCAAGTAATCAATCCAGAGAAAAAAGTATTCTCAGGCTCTTCAAACACACTAAACCCTGTACTCCAGGAGCATTTAAAAGCACTTTATAAGGACAAAATTCAAAGCCTAAGCACAACTTTAAATAGAGACTTATCACACTGGCTTTAAAGTCTGAAAACCCCAGGAAACTACTCATTTCACTATACCACCCCCCCTCTTTTTCGATGATTTGTGTTATAAATTTCGCATAAAACAGCGAAAAAGAAGGGGGATGGCTAAAGAAACAAGCTCTTCTACTATAGAAAATATACGTATTCAGGCATTAAAACAAGTTCAATCAAAGGGAATCCCTGTAATTGCTATCTATCACCTTCTCAACACCATTAAATTAAGCTATAAACTATTATTGACTCATCATTGCGGTGAAGACCGCAATCCACCTCAACAACGATGCTAAATATGTATATAGATTTTAATTTTTACACCTTTAATTAAAAATATCTAACTATCTTCAATTACCTCTATAACCTGTCTTTTCATTTCTTGCTTATCACC
>JAMOMJ010000119.1 GCA_027067135.1 Cyclobacteriaceae bacterium | reverse complement strand
ATTCTGCCCTGCCATTGACGGATTAATACGCCCTCCCTTTCCAATACACCTTTCTTGGCCACAAATAATACACAACCGAAGCCAGTGAAAAATACATCGCAAATAGTTCAGTTGCAAAGCTATCGAATAAAGAAACTTTCTCCTTTAACTTTTTAGCAGATATACTCGAAAAAATAAATTTCAACACCCATTTCATAGTCCATAACCCAACTCCGAATAATGGATTTATTAGTATAAGGATAATTATTGCTGGCATATAAAAGGCTTGCACAAGTAAGATTCCTAATAATTGAAATGGCAATTCAAAAGCGCCTCGCATCCACCGTTTTCGTTGGATGAGCAATTCTACCACCGATTTTTGAGGAGCACTTATATTAAGTACTTCTGAAGAAAATAGATTGAGGGTATCATAATTCTTTTTAACCTTCTTAAATAGTTCCAAGTCTTCGGTTACTGAGAATGGCAAATTCTCAAAGCCTCCGACCTCTTCGTAAACACTTCGTTTGATAGCCATATTATTCCCCATAGTAGTTACTGGAGTTCCTATATCAGAAATTACTTTTAACATTGCTGTAGCATACAACCAATCGAGTCGTTGAATGTTGGCCAAAACCCCATTACCACTTACCAACGAAGTACCTGTTACCAAGGCAACCTCTCTGTTTTCTGTAGCTGCTAACATATTTTTCACCCATAACTTTGGAACTTGAATATCAGCATCGGTTATAAAAATCCAGTCACTTTTGCTCGCATTAGCAAGTTGTGCCAATACATTAGCCTTGCCATTTCCTTTGGTAATGCTTGTTGTTATTTGGAATCCTTTAATTATTGAATACTTCTTAGCATACTTATTTATAATCTGCCAAGTCGCATCCGAAGAAGCATCATCACCCACCCAAATTTGCAGTTTGTCATCAGGATAGTCAAGTGCTAAAAGCGAATCTAAACAATCAGCAATATTTTCGGCCTCATCTCTGGCAGCCACCAAAATAGCAACCGAAGGAAAAACCTCTATTGTATTACTATGGTCTTTAAAATTGGTCAACATAAAAACAATCAATAGTAATTCAGTACTAATGGCTACTCCTATGATCGCTATGGCTACATACTCGATCATAAAGCATTAAAAATATAGCCCAACTTTTGAAAATGTTCTATGTATTTTGGTAGTACATATCTTAAATTTTTCTCTGCTTTAATGCTATCGTGGAACACCACAATGGAGCCTGCCCTTGTGGCTCGAATGGAATTTGTTAAACATTTCTTTTCATCAAGGTTTTTGTCATAATCAACTGTAAGTGTATCCCACATAATGAGTTCGTACTTTTCGCGAAGCAACTTTGCTTGAGAAGGCTTTATACGACCATGAGGTGGCCGAAAGAATTTAGGAAGAATTCCAGTTTGCTCTTTTATTACATCCGAACACCTCTCAACATCTTTATAATAATTGTGAGTAGATACACCCCACCCTTTTAAATGATGGAACGTATGGTTGCCTATGGAATGGCCCTCTGCATTTATTTTATTAATGATTTGTGGATGCCTTGAAGCATTCTCTCCTACTACAAAAAAGGTTCCTTTTACTGCATATTGTTTTAAAGTTTCTAGTACCCATTCTGTAATTATTGGAATAGGCCCATCATCAAATGTGAGATAAATTATCTTTTCTTGCCTATCAAGATTCCAGGTATATCTAGGAAATAAATGTTGAAACCAACGTGGAATCCGATGGAGCATCTTAGCGTGCTTCTACTTTACAACTCAACATCGTAATGTCATCGCGGTAGGGTTTTGATTGCCTAAACGTGTCAATCATTTCCAGCATATCGGTATGAATTTGAGTGAGTGGGTTAGCATAGTTTTCCTTGAAATAATCTTCAATGGGTTCACTCCCAATTTCTTCTCCTAACACATTCTCCGTTTCAGTTAGTCCATCGGTGTAGGCAAAAAGTGTAAATCCATCTAGTTCATCTATAAAGCCTTCATTGATAAACGGAAGCTCATCAAATGCCCCAAGTACCGTACTTCCTTCGGTAAGAGTCAATATTTCTCCTTTGCTATTAGCCAATAGTGGTGGATTATGCCCTGAGTTAACATACACCAAGGTGCTTAAATTATGATCGTAAATGGCTCCGAAAAAAGTAATAAACTGATCGCCCTTGGCATTTTCCATAATCTGAAAATTGAGTGCTTCCACGATTTCTGTTAAATTAGAAGTTTGCCGAAGTAATGTATGAAGCGAAGCCTGAAAATTTGACATCATAATAGCCGCAGGAATACCCTTGCCCGACACATCCGCAATACAGATTAAAAATTGGTTGGAATTGATTGGAATATAATCGTAATAATCGCCACCTATAGAATGGTGCGGCAAGTAGCTAGCTTGCATTTTTAGTCGATTGCCATCAGGTAACTTATCGGGGAACAATAGTTTTTGGACACCCTTGGCAATTTCTAACTCTTTTCGAAAAGATTCTTCTGCCAATTGAGTACGTGCCAATCGCTTATTCTCAATGGCCACAATAATTAAATTACTAATGGCTTGTAAAAAGGTAGTATTAAGTTCCTCAGGCTGCTCTTTTGATTGCGCCACCAACACAATGGCCAGCATCGTATCTTTATGTTTAACTGGCACCACCCACTCAAACCCCTTTGCCTCCTGAGGATTTGGGATTGGGGTTACTTCATCTACGGTAAAATAAGACTGGTCGAGAAGCAAGTCATCCACCGAATTCACCCCATAAATTACACGTTGCTCCCAGTCGCCTTCATCCTTAACAATTAGCACCAGTTGACTAATATTTTGATTAGCTCTAATGGTAAACTCATAAATTTTATAGAGGTTATCCTCCGACATATTATTATTAATTGCTTGAGTAATTTCAAGCAACGAATTGAGTTCCATTTGCTTAAGCGTATATTTTTGCTTGTAGTCTGATTCTGATGTTTTGGTTTTATCTGGCATTATGAGCTAACAGTCCTTTCTTGGATGCAAGATAATGATAATTGCCAAATTCAGATTCAAATTCGGTTTTTGTTGGTGTAATTTCTACATCTCCATCCTGGTGGCAAAGCACCCACTCTTTAGTTACTAGTTCCCATAGAATTTGCTCAAGAGCTAGTGATTTAACATCCACATTTTCTTGCAAGAATGTAAAGCTTGTTAAAAAATAAAGCTCATCTAGTATATCGTATTCTTGATTAGTCATTAATAGAATGTTAGCAACACTACTAAAAAGTATGTAAATTTGAATAAAAAGAAGATGCTCACCAAAAATACCATATTAGAAGTGTTAAAGACAAAAAAAAGTCTTCTTGCTACCTATGGTGTAAATAATATTGGGTTGTTTGGGTCTTTTGTTGGTAATAATCAAAAAAGTGATAGCGATATCGACATTTTAGTCGATTTTAAATCTTCCGAAGAAACGTTTGATAACCTAATGTCAATTTACGATGTGCTAGAAAAAAGTTTCAAAAACAACAAGGTTGACATTGTTACAAAAAACGGGCTCAGTAAACATATAGGTTCCTATATTTTAAAAGAAACCGAATATGCCTAAGATTTATGTCGAATTGCTAAAGCATATTCTCGATGAGTGTGATTTCATTCTTACATCTTTCCCTTCTGATTCCTCAAAAAAAGATTTAATAGATGATGAAACTCTTAAGCGAGCTGTTATTCGGAGTTTAGAAATAATTGGTGAAGCCACCAAGAAAATACCTGCTGATGTTAAGCTTAAATGGTCAGAAATTGAGTGGAAAAACATGGCTGGAATGAGAGATAAATTAATCCATGACTATTTCGGAATCAATTATTCCATTGTCTGGGATGTAATAACAAATAAAATTCCCAATCTCAAAGTTCAAATAGAGACGATACTGAAAGAAGCATAATTCACTTTCTTTAACTTACATTTCTTCCTTTCCAAACATACGATTTTCGAAATGAAAATAAGGCAGTAAATACCACATAAAAAGGATAAATTATATGAAGCAGAACAAACGGCAACAAGGCTATTTTTTCATCCATAAATCGAGCAATTTGGCGAATAAAAAAGAAATCGAAAAACGCTTTCATCACCACTAAATTGGCCCATAAAAACAAGGCTGATGAATCAAAATTGACTAGAAATGGAAATGTTATTATACTCAGCGATAGTGCGAAAACTAAAACTGCAGTGGTTTTCGTAAACATATCTGTGTAGGCCTTCCATTTACTTGCCCAGCGAATTCGTTGGTGTACAAATGATTTAATGGTTGGTTGTGATTTCGTTTTAATAAGTGCCCCTTCTTGCTTTACAAAAGCAATGCTTTGCGGATATTTTTTAGCTATTTTATGAAGCAAAAAAACATCATCGCCCGATGCAGTTTGCTCATTTCCTTTAAAACCATTTACGTTTAAAAATGCGTTTCGCCTAAAGCCCATATTGGCTCCATTGGCCATTACAGGCTTGTCCCAACCTATAAGTGCCGCCCCACTTCCTATCAAGGAGGCAAATTCTATGGACTGTATTTGATTAAAAAAACCTTGCTCTTTTATAAAAGCTACCGACCCACTTACAAACTGGGTTTGCGTTTGAAAGGATTGCACCATTACCTCTACCCAAGTTTTGGGAGCTTGACAATCTCCATCTATGGTCAATATTATGTCAGCTTTAGTGCTTATAACTCCTTTTGTGAGACCATTCTTCTTTCCAAAAGCATCTTGTAGAGAAATTAATTTAAAGCTCGGCTTACCTGTGATATATTCCTCCACTAAATCTCTTGTGCCATCCTCCGAGTGATCATCAATAATAAGTATTTCAAGCTCACCTCGATAGGTTTGAGCATTCAACTCCTCAAGCAATGATTGAATATTAGCCCCCTCATTTCGTACAGGAATAATAACCGCTACGAAAGGCTTATAATCTTCATCCTGAGAAACAGGAATCCGTTCCCAGCCCATCCATAAATAAACGATAAATAGGCAATAGCTAATTATTAAGATGATAAATCCCCACTCAATCATTGGACACTTCAGGATTAAGAGAGAGGTTTTTAATAAAAAACAACCCCAAAAGTGATGGAATGGCCAGATTGATAACCCATAAAATTAAAGTTGCTAACACCACGTTTCCTGCGCTGTAGCCTGCCAAACCTAAAAAGAATACCACAGAAGCCCCTCGAATTCCAACCGCTCCTAAATGACCCGGCTTTGGCACAATGGTTTTCGCAAAAAACATCCAAGTAATACAGCCCACCAAAACTAATATAGGTATTTCAGGAGCCAAATAAGTAGCAATTAGTAGTAGCTGAACTAAAAAAATAACATACCTAAAAAATGAAAGTACTACTATATTAATCCATACAGTTTTGGAAACCTCTTTAATGGCTTCTACATAATAAGCCTTTTTTTCAGGAAGCAGTTTTGATATACCTAAAGTTAATAAACCAGTTAATACTAGTATCAGAATCGAAACTTGTACACCACTATAAAGTGATAATACATTTGTCATTTTTGCCAACTGAGCAATTCCTATTACACCAAACGCTATGGTAAAAAAGGATTGAATACTTTGAGCTATAATAACAGGTCCAATTAATTTTTGTCTGCCACTGCCGTTTAGACTTAGTACTTTACTACCTATAGCACCAGCTCCAAACGGTAAAACAGCATCGAGTGATACTCCTGCTAAAATAGCTTTAAAGGCTTGTACTATTGAAATTGATTGAAACTGCTTCGCTAATAGCTGCCATTTTTTACTTTCTAAAAACCAGTTTAGTATCATTAATATAACTACCAATAAAATTATAAATGTAAAATCAAAGGATTTGAAAAGGTCTTCAACTTCACTTAAAAGAAGTTTTTCTTCCAGTAATTTAGAGAATACATAATAGAATGAAGCTGCTGCCAATCCGATTTTTAACACCCAAGGCCAAAAACGAATTAGGGAACTACTTTTTCTATATGTAAGATATCTACTAAATTGCACCGATGGGTAAAGCTATAATAAAAGAGCAAATAATTTTAGGGTTAGACCCAGGAACAAATGTAATGGGATATGGCTTGATAAAAGTAACAGGCCAAAAATTAACTTTATTACAATTTGGCGTAATTCACCTTAAAAAATATGTTACCCACGAATTAAAACTCAAGAAAATATTTGAGCGGGTTCTTTCCATTATTGATGAGTATCACCCCGATGAAGTAGCGTTAGAAGCGCCATTCTTTGGTAAAAACGTACAGTCGATGCTTAAGTTGGGCAGAGCCCAAGGTGTGGCCATGTCGGCCGCTTTGTACCGAGACATTCCTATTACCGAATATGCACCTAAAAAAGTTAAAGTGGCCGTTACTGGTAATGGTAATGCCAGTAAAGAACAAGTAGCGGCAATGCTTAAGCAACTCTTAAAGTTTGATGAAACGCCCAAATTATTAGATGCCACTGATGCATTAGGTGTGGCTATTTGTCATCATTTTCAGGGAGGTACACAAAAGAAAGGGTCTTCTTCGTGGAAAGCATTTATCACTGATAACCCGAGCAGGATAAAGAAGACTTGAGACATTTAGACATAAGATGCAAAAAACAAGTCTTATATCTAGCATCTAATAATCTTTAGTCTTCTAAAATTCTATCAGCTGCCGCACCTGCAACTTAATATGCTTCATATAACGCTCATTGGTTATAACGCCCTCTTTCATATTGGCTCCAATGCTTGCCAGCTTAGGTTTTTTTGCCAGCACATGTGCCCCACAATAATTAAGAATATCGGTTAAGTGGCTCATAGCTAACACTGCTCCCTGCTCACCTGCCGAAAGACCTGCCAAAGCACATTTTTTATTGGTAAATGAATCCGGAAACTCCAGCCCGTCAATAAAAGCCTTTAACACGCCCGGAAAAGAGCCATTATACTCGGCAATTACAAATACAAATTTGCTTGCCTCTTTCATTTTTTTTCTGAAATCAATGGTGGTTTCACTTTTTCCGGCATTTTCATAAAGCCCCGAAAAAAGATAATCAGCCGGAAGCTGCCTCAAATCTATAATTTCAGCCTCCACTCCTAACGCCTTAAACTCTTGCTGATACACCTTGGCCACTTGCAACGAAACCGCTTGCTGGCGGTTAGTGCCTGAAATTATATATACTTTATTATTCATAGGGAGGGAACTTTATGGGGTTGTTTACAGTTTACAAATAAACAAATGTTTAAACAATAAATTAATATATCATGAACAAAACACTTTTAAGAACAACCCAAATTGCTTTTATAGCATTCTTATTCTCTTTTTCAACCACAAAGGTACTGGCTCCTGCCTGGAAAATCGATAGTAGCCACAGTAAAATCAGTTTTGAAATAAATCACTTTTTTACACCTGTTGAAGGCTTTTTTAATGAGTACACAGGAGAGCTAGCGTTTGATAAAGCAGACCTTGAAGGAAGCTCGGTACACTTTACCGTACAAGTAGCAAGTGTAAAAACCGATAGCGAAAAGAGGGACAAGCACCTGCAGTCGGCTGATTTTTTTGATGCCAAAAAATTTCCTGAAATGAAATTTGTATCAAAAAGCATCTCAAAAACCGATAACGGCTATATTGCTAAAGGAAACCTTACCATTAGAGATGTAACTAAAATTGTTGAAGTGCCTTTTAAGGTATTAGGAACAGGCGATCATCCTATGAAAAAAGGTGTGGAAATAATGGCCATTAAAGCAGGTTTTAAAATTAACCGAAACGATTATGGCGTAGGCACGGGAAGCTGGGCTGCCACCGCAGTTGTTGGAGATGAGGTAACCATTAAAATTGTAATTGAGGCAAATAGGAAAAAGTAAATTTTATTCGGCTTGCAAAAAAAGAGGCTTCCGTTAGCAGGCCTCTTTTTAACCTATCACTCATGGCTAAACTTACGTGGCGGTATTTTAAGGTAAATTGTCAAAAATCACTAAAGTTCGTAAATAAGTGAAGTGTCAGAATGAGCTTTCCCTCCATAAAGTTTTAGCTGTTGTTACCTGTTGCCAATCGCCTATTCTTCAATTCGTTCAATTGTTGTTTTATATAGGCCTTTTCTTCTTCCAACGACATATTCATAATCTCTTTACTTACTAAATCGCGAATTTCTCTCATTCGCTCGACCATTTTTGTTGATTTATTTATTTTCTTCATTACTAAATATTTCATTAGGTGTTCTAATTTCTAACATTTGATACCCCTCCCTAAAGTTAACAGAATTATATCCTCTTATTCGTTCAAGGTTAACGCACATGACTATATGCCGTTGGGAGTTAAATGTACAAAAGTTTTGATAACCCAACGAGGCAAAGATTTGATTTGGCACAAATCAAGAAATAACACTTAATCAAATCAAAGGTTTGACGGGATTAGCTAAAAAATGTAAAGTTAGAATTGTGTGATAAAACCCAATGGAATATAGTTGTTGTTAGGCAATGTTTATCCATTTTTCAAATATCGTTTACTATAAAACTGTTAATTTAGAAGTGCTTCAGTTAAGGTTAATTTATAAATACCCTCTCGATTCTTCGATTCAAAATCCCATAAATTTTTATCTGCCAGATTTTTGCTTCTGGTTGTATCAGAAGTTTTGAGATATAACGAGTCCAACTCCCATTTGAAGTCTCGTCTATCACCTAGTTGAAAGTTTTTTCCTTCTATTCCTCCAAAAAATGTAAATACTTCCGAAGTCGTATTTGCAGAAAGGGTAATGTTTGTCGTATCAATTAATGTAGTCAATTTGCCATTATACGTTTTATCTGTTACATTTTCAATAAGATAAGTGTAATTGTATTGATATTCACAACTGAATAGGGTCAGTAATATGGCTAATAATTGTATGGAATTTTTAAACATTGACTTTGGAAATACTGACTAACGTCAAATTTTGTTGCTGATTATCAACGTGTTACAGATTTTGCTTTTAACTCTCATATTTACTCTTTTCATTACTTTGACGTTATAGCCATTGAAATCAATTTGGAAAGGAAGAAGGTTTACCGTACCCAATGTTGCCTAACAATATGTTTAAAATTCCAACTTGCCAAAACGTCTGCTTTATTAATAGTGGTCAAAGCGATATGCTGACAGTCAGCTAAGCTAGTTTGGCCAACAACCCTTTCAGCTATATACATCACAGCCAATTGATTGGCTTCTTCGTTTAGTTCAACTCGCTCAATAAGCTCTTTTGGTAAGGATTCAAAAAAATCAATTATATGTTCAGGATCTTTGTATATTTCCAATTCTAAAATACCTGACACTAAGATTTTAATCTGCCTAGAATTAATTTTATCAAAGAAAGGCTTAGTTTGCTCCTTGAATTCCAAGTCAAAATATCCACCAAAAACAGAAGTGTCAATATATACCCTTCTAATCATTTGGTAAAGTTCGTCAATTGCCTAGATGATTGCAAATAGCAAGGTTACAGGTAACATATAACTAAAATGTTTACGGTTATTCAAATAGCTAATATGGGGTTTTCCAATTAATGGACTGAGTTCGAGCTCAGGTTTTTTGTTATTCTTCCCCTCTCATTTCATCCACTTCGCCCATTTGTAACAGTAAATCAAAGGTTTTTTTTGCCTCCTCTTCATCTACTATGCTAATAGCAACACCCACATGCACCAGCACATAATCGCCCACTTTTGCATCTGGCACCATAGATAGGTTTATCTCTTTTTTTATTTCACCAAAAGAAACTTTTCCAACCCTGAAAATATCATCCAGTTGGTTTTCTATACTTTCTATTTTACCCGGTATTGATAAACACATAATTATGCTTTTTTTAAGTCTTTATAGTTATTGGAAGAAATGGTTTGTTTTAGCCAACTATACCAGGCATCCATGCCTTCACCGGTTGTAGCCGATAACTCAAAAAAGGTAAGGTTTGGGTTAATTCTTCTCGCATAGTCTTTTGCTTTTTCAACATCAAACGATACATACGGCAGCAAATCAATTTTATTGATGATGCAAATAGCAGAGTTATCAAACATATCCGGGTATTTCATAGGCTTATCATCCCCTTCGGTGGTACTTATAATAACTACCCTGTACTGCTCGCCTAAATCGAACATAGCCGGACAAACCAAATTACCAACATTTTCAATCATCAAAACAGAATCGTCTTTCAACTCCATTTTTTTAAAAGCCTTATACACCATATCACTATCTAAATGGCAACCTTTACCTGTATTAACCTGCACCACAGGTATTTTTAATGCATCAATCCTATCAGCATCATTGGCAGTTTGCTGGTCTCCTTCAATAACACTAAACTTAATTTCTGCCTTTAAATCCCTTAAAGTTGCTTCAAGCAACGAGGTTTTACCAGACCCCGGTGAACTCACCAAATTAATGGCCGTTATGTTTTTTGCTTCAAAATACCCCCTGTTTCGCTGTGCAAGTAAATCGTTATTGCTTAAAATATCCTGCTCAATTTCTAAAATGGTTTTTTCATGGGAATGATGATGGTGATCATGATGAGTATGCTCATGGTGATGCCCATGCCCATGATGATGGTTATCTGATTTTTCTCCGGGCAGGGTAATTTTTACCTCTCCGCCTGAATCGCTGCAACCGCAAGTACTGCACATAATTTTTACTTCTAATTAAAAAATGTATAACTAAGATAAAAATGAGAGCATAAATGAATAATATCACCCATTCTCTCATTAAATCATTCTCTCATTGAATCATTTATTTATGAAACCTCCAATGCTTTTACCCTCAACTCCTTTCCTGATACTATATCCTTAAAGTAGCCTTTACAGGTTGGGCAACTATCAAACAGGTTTTCTATGGGGTATGCCTGGCCACATTCTAAACATTCGGCCTTTCCTTTTACATAATCTACCTCATATATTGCTTTTTCCAAAGCCGTATCTTTAACTGCCATAGGCCAAACAAACTCAAAAGACCCTAACTCAACACCAGATAAAGCACCAATTTCAAGTTCTATCCGGTCAACCTTTTGAGCCTTTGCCTTTTGCCGTTCATCCTCAGCAATTTTTACAATTCCAAGAGCTATCGACAATTCATGCATGCCAACAGGTTTAGCTAATCTGTCTTCTTCTTTTTATCAGGTACCAAATACCAATAACAGCAAGGCCTAAAACTACCATTGCCGAAATAAGGTGCAATGGAGAAGTAAGGTAATGCCAAAAGCTAATTCCATCAAAAGTGCCGTGTCCGGCATGTGCCGAAACAACAGTTGGTAAAAGAAATGCAAAAAAAGCAAAGAGGGTAAAAATTCGGGTTCGCATAATAGTACAATTTTATGATTACTTAAATATTGCAGCAATTTAGAAAATTTATTTATTAGTAAAACTGACTTTTATCATTATATGCAACAATAGATAATTCTAAATTGTGCAAGTAAAATAGCTTATTTATTGATAATCATTCTAAATAACAAATTTTATTTTGTATTAATCTATCGAAAAGAACATTTATCGCCATGAGTATCAGCAAAAAAAAACCAGACACCTATTATGAAAGTATCATAAAAAATGGATTTTCTCGTAGGGATTTTATGAAATTCACCGCCTTTATGGCAGCTTACCTTGGGTACGAAACATCGGCCATCGGTCAAATTTCCGAAGCCCTTAAAACCACTCCCCGGCTACCCATTATTTGGGAGCATTACCAGGAGTGCACCTGCTGTAGCGAATCATTTATAAGAACCGACCACCCTATTGTAGCCGATATAATACTCGATAAAGTTTCGTTGGATTATACACTAACCCTAATGGCGGCTTCGGGGCATCAGGCTGAGGCTGCAAAAAAAGCCACTATGGAAAAATACAAAGGGGAGTACATTCTTTGTGTTGAAGGCTCGGTACCTATGGGTGAAGACGGCATTTACTGTTGTGTAGCTGGTAAAACCGCTCTACAGCAATTGCAAGAAGCTGCTGCCGGAGCCAAAGCAATAATTGCCTGGGGCAGTTGTGCCTCCAGTGGATGTGTGCAATCGGCAAAGCCAAACCCAACTAACGCCACCCCTATACATAAAATAATAACTGACAAACCTATTATAAGAGTACCCGGTTGCCCTCCAATTGGTGAAGTTATGGCCGGTGTAATTGTACATGTTATTGCCTTTGGCAAACTACCTGAACTCGACCGACAAGGACGACCAAAAGCATTTTATGCAAAACGTGTACACGATAGCTGCTACAGAAGACCCTACTTTGATGCCGGTTTGTTTGTAGAAGAATTTGATGATGAAGCTGCTAAAAAAGGACACTGCTTATATAAAGTAGGTTGTAAAGGGCCTGTAACTTATAATTCTTGTGGGTCAATTAAATGGAATAACGGGGTAAGCTACCCTATTCAGTCAGGCCATGGATGTTTTGGCTGTAGCGAAGATAACTTCTGGGACAATGGACCTATATACGAACGCCTAACTAATGTGCCGGGCTTTGGCATAGAAGCCAATGCCGATAAAGTAGGCATGGTAGCTGCCGGTGTAGTAGCAGGTGCTGCTGCCGGGCATGCCATTGCTTCCACTATGTCTAAAAGAAAAGAACATAAAGAACGGGTTGATTCAGGAAAAGACGTAGAAAAACAAGTTGATTAATCTTTAAGTTAGAACCAATAAAATTAAAAAATAATGGCTGAAAGAATAGTAGTTGATCCTATCACAAGAATTGAAGGGCACTTAAGAATAGAAGCAGAAATTAAAGACGGTGTTATAGTAGATGCCTATAGTTCATCAACCATGGTACGCGGAATAGAAGAAATAGTTAAAGGAAGAGACCCAAGGGATGTTTGGGCTTTTGTACAACGTACCTGTGGGGTTTGTACCACCGTGCATGCACTTACCTCTGTACGAGCAGTGGAAGATGCTATTGGCATTGTAGTGCCTCCTAATGCCGAAATGGTGCGTAACATTATGGAAGGTGTACTTTATATGCACGACCATGTAGTGCATTTTTACCACCTGCATGCACTTGACTGGGTAGATGTAGTTTCGGTACTAAGTGCCGACCCCGCAGAAACATCGCGTATTGCACAAAGCATTTCAAAATGGCCTAAAAGTTCTCCCGGGTATTTCTCCGATGTAAAAAAACGTATTAAGCGGTTTGTTGACAGCGGGCAACTGGGAATTTTCGCCAATGGCTATTGGGGGCATAAGCAAATGAAACTACCTGCTGAAATTAACCTGTTAGCAGTTGCCCATTACCTTGAAGCCCTCGAATGGCAAAAAGAAATAGTAAAAGTGCATACCATTTTTGGTGGTAAAAACCCTCACCCTAACTATTTGGTGGGTGGCATGGCTTGTGCTATTAATACCGATGACCCCGGTGGCTTAAATGCTGAACGATTGGCTTATGTGGGTCAATTAATACAGGATGGAAAAGAATTTGTGGAGCAGGTTTACATTCCTGATTTAATGGCCATTGCATCCTTCTATAAAGATTGGGGAGCTATTGGCAAAGGCTTTGGTAATTATATGGTATATGGCGATTTTCCTACCAATGGGTATAACGATCCATCAAGCTTTAAATTTCCAAGTGGCGTTATTAAAGACTTTGATATTTCTAAGGTTCACCCGATAGATCATAGAGACAGTACGGAAATTACGGAGTTTGTAAACAAATCGTGGTACGAATATACCGGTGGAGACAAAGACGGCCTGCACCCTTGGGACGGGCAAACCAATATTAAGTACACCGGCCCTAAACCTCCTTACGAGCATCTGGATATGGACGGGAAATATAGCTTTATAAAAACCCCTCGTTGGAAAGGACTTCCTATGGAAGTTGGCCCATTATCACGAATGTTGGTGGGTTATGCGCATGGAAGAGAAGAGTTTACAGAAATTGTAAATAGTGCATTAAGCACTTTAAATGTGCCTGTTGCCGCACTATTTTCTACGTTGGGTAGAACAGCCGCTCGCGGGTTAGAAACACAACTGGTTGCAAACTGGACGATGGAGTTTTATAACACCTTAATGACCAATATTAAAAATGGCGACCAACGCATGGCAAATACAGATAAACGCGACCCTTCTACCTGGGCAAAAGAATGCAAAGGTGTTGGTTATATGGAAGCCCCACGTGGTGCTTTAGCGCACTGGATAGTTATTAAAGATGGAAAAACAGCCAACTATCAGCAAGTGGTACCATCTACCTGGAACGCATCTCCACGCGACCCAAGCGGGCAAATGTCGGCTTATGAGGCCACATTAATCGGTACGCCAGTTGCAGACCCCGAACAACCATTGGAAATCATAAGAACCATACATTCGTTCGACCCATGTATTGCGTGCGCTGTCCATTTATACGATGAGCATGGAAAACATATTTCGCAAGTACAAAATACAGCTTCCTGTAATGTTTAATTTAAAGAACTAAACTATGACAACTATATCGCATGAATATAAAAGGGTGTTTGTATGGGAAGTACCCGTTCGTATATTTCACTGGGTTAATTTTTTAGCCCTTTTTGCACTCATTGCTACTGGAATCCTTATCGGAAACCCTCCGGCACTCATGTCGGGGGCTGAAGCTACCAACCAGTACTGGTTTGGCATCAATCGGTTTATTCATTTTGCTGCCGGCTATATATTTACTTTAAACCTGGTGTACAGGGTGTTTTGGAGCTTTATGGGTAATAAATATGCCAATTGGAAAGTGTTTTTCCCCTTTTCTAAAAAAAGAAGGAAGAATATGGGTCATGTGTTAAAATCAGATATCCTTTTGCAAAACCCTAAGAATTCTGATTTCTCAAACATTAGTGTTGGCCATAATGCCGTAGCTTCTTTTAGCTATTTAGTGTTTTTTATATTGGTTTTAGCGCAAATTGCTACCGGGTTTGCCTTATATGCCGATAACGCAACCTGGTGGTTTCCCAAGCTATTTGCCTGGGTAGTGCCTCTTTTTGGTGGAGATGCCTTAGTGCGTTTGGTTCACCATATCCTAATGTGGTTTGTAATAATTTTCTCCATTGTGCACGTTTATTTGGTTTTTTACCACGACTGGCTCGAAGGAAGAGGTGAGGTTTCGTCTATGTTTGGGGGGTTCAAGTTTGTAAGAAAAGAAAGAGTAGATACAAAAAAGGATTTGAATGATTGAAGCCAAGCCAGTTAATTCCGGTAGTAAAACGCAACCAGCAGATACGCTGGTAATGGGGGTTGGCAATTACCTTATGGGTGATGAAGGCGTTGGGGTACATATTGCACAAGCCTTGGAAAAAATGCCGCTCCCAACCTATCTTAACGCATTAGATGGTGGCACTGGTGGTTTTTTTCTAATGAACTATTTTGATGAGTACCCCAATATACTATTTGTAGATGCCACCATGGACGGTAAACCTGCAGGTACTGTTACGCTTACAGAGCCCAAATTTGCCTCCGATTTTCCCAGTGCCCTAAGTGTACAC
>JAMOMJ010000118.1 GCA_027067135.1 Cyclobacteriaceae bacterium | reverse complement strand
GAGCCTTCTTATTACGACTCCAGAGATGAATTAACAGGTCGCTATCAAATTGATGAATATAGTGAATCTACTGAGCAGCACTTTTCTTACTCTATTGAAATACTTAAATCCTGTTGTAATTCAAACGAAGTTATTCTCTATAATTTTTACGATGTGGGCATTGAAGTAATTGCTCAGTTTGACGGGTATAAACTTATAATTCCAAGACAATTTATTGGTGATTATGAAGTAGAAGGAACAGGCAGGCTATCGGGCAATGAGCTTTCACTAAGCTATATAGTGCGCAACAGGTATCAAAACCCCTCCACAGACTTTTTATATTTTACCGCTTGGCGTACAAGCTTTTAGCCTGAATTATTCGTTTATAAATAGTTCAGATTAGCCACATATAGATGTTAAAACCATAATTGCTTATTATAAAATTAACCCCTAACTTGTAGCTATGAAAAAGTTACTTATAGCTCTATTTGTTAGCTTGTCTTCATTCTCTTTCGGCCAAACGTTAGGTAAATGGTCTGTTGGTGTTGGCTATACTCCTTCTATTCAGGGAGGAGCTACATTTGCAGCCTATGGCAATTACCACTTTAATAATAAGTGGCAGGTTGGCATAATGCCCTTTGGTTGGTTTGATAGTTATGAAAACCCTGGCTTTAGTTCTCAAAAAACAAATTCCTTGGGTCTTAACTTAACTAGCCGGTATGCGCCCATTCAACTTGGAATTTTTAAACCCTATATGTATTCTTTTGTTGGGTATGGTCATTCTACTTTCAAATACACTTATCAAAATAATCCTACCGAAATTTCTACTGCTGATTACCTTAATTTTTCCTTAGGGATTGGATCTGAATTTAGTGTAGGCCGTGGTTGGTCGCTGGATGCAAACTATGGGTATTTAAGGCTTGGGTTTTTTGAAGATAATGGATACATAAACACCATGTATTTTTCCGTTGGAATTCTAAAGAGATTTGGAAAGTAGTTTTTCTATTCCGTTTCGTAAAGGAATTGGGCTAATATTACACTCCATTAACTAATTTGAACCTATGAAATATTTACTCGTCTTTTTATTTATCTCCTCAATACACCCTTTTGCAAATGCACAAAAGGTAAACCCTATTGATTATTATTACCAAATTCCTGAAACTCCTACCGAATACACAGCAACCAATACAGTTGCAAGAATGGTTGACGGGCTAGGGTTTCGATATTATTGGGCTTCTGAAGGTTTACGACCTGAAGATTTAGCCTATAAACCAAGTGAGGAAGCCCGAACCATTGAGGAAACACTTGACCATATTTTGAGTTTATCTACTGTAATCATAAACTCTGTAACTAACAGGCCAAATGTAAGACCTGTTGAAGCAGTTGAGTTGACCTACGAAGAAAAACGAGCCAAAACATTAGACAATATCAAACAAAGTAGTGAAATACTAAAAAATAGCAGTGCCAAAGATTTAGAAAGTTTCAATTTAGTATTTCAAAGCCCAAAGAACACTTCTGAATATCCTTTTTGGAACCAAATTAACGGCCCTATTTCCGATGCCATTTGGCATGTAGGCCAAGTAGTTTCGTTAAGGCGCTCTGCAGGCAATCCGTTTGACTCTAAGGTGAGTTTGTTGAGTGGAAAGAGAAGAGATTAGTACAACCCGATAGGTTGGTAAGAAATTCTCCCTTGAGGGAGGTGTCAGCCAACTGGCTGACGGAGGGTGTTATAATTCAAACACCTGAAAAGAATGTTCAGAGCTAAACTCAGGCTTGTTTTCAAACACACCAAAAATGGAGGAGCCTGAACCACTCATACTGGCATAAATTGCTCCTGCTTTAAGTAATGCTTCTTTTATTTCAACCAATGCCGGGAATCGGCCGAATACTGACTTTTCAAAATCGTTTTTTACAACTGATTGAAACGCTGACAGACCAAGGGTTGTTAAATCTTTTTTTAAGTTAGAGGCAGGTTTTTGTGGGCTTACCCCGGCATACGCCTGAGCTGTTGATACGTGAATTTCAGGCATTACAACCACAAGGAATTTTCCTTGCAGTGAAAAGTTGATTTCTGAGAACAGGTTTCCCGTTCCCTCCACAAATACAGGTTCATTCTTAATAAAGAAAGGACAATCGCTCCCTAATTTGGCAGCCAGTTTCTCCATTTCTACTACAGACATTCCAAAGTTAAATTTCTCATTAAGTAATTTAATCATAAAAGCTCCATCTGCAGAGCCTCCACCCAAACCTGCACCTATTGGAATATTCTTATGTAGGTGGATTGCAACAGTAGGAACATCGTAACCCTCCTTAACAAGATGATATGCTTTCAAGCATAAATTATCAGTTTTATTCCCGGGAATTTCAATACCGGAAGAAGCAAATGAGAGGGTGTTACTTTCAATTGCTTCCAGTGCATCTGTTAATGGAATGGGGTAAAAGCAAGATTCAATGGAATGGTAGCCATTTGATAGCTTCTTAACAATGTTAAGCCCAATGTTAATTTTAGCGTTTGGAAATACTACCATGAATTTGATTTAACGTCATTGCTTCTTTCTTTTTGCAAAAGAAAGAAGCAACCTGATATTTATATACGAATTGCTTCACTACATTACCATTGACAGGTTTTTTTCGCTGTATTCTAACCAATAAACTCTTAGGTCAGACGATAGTCGGACTAGCTACCTCCCCCAATCGGTCTGACTAACGTCCGACCTTAGCTGTCATTGTCCTACGCTGATTTTATTCTAAAATTCCGCCCTCGCAATGACGAGTCTAATTATTTCAAAAGCACTTGATCAATCACCTTTTGGGTCATGCCTGTGGTTGAAAAACCTCCATCGTGCATAAGATTTTGCATCGTAACCATTCTAGTAAAATCTGAGAACATAATGGTGATGTAATTTGCACAAGCTTCCGCAGAAGCATTTCCTAGTGGCGACATTTTTTGAGCAAACTCTAAAAAGGCATCAAATCCTCCTACTCCACTACCTGCTCTGGTCATGGTTGGAGATTGTGAAATGGTATTAACTCGCACATTTTTTAGCGTACCGTAACGCTCACCATAACTACGAGCAATAGACTCTAGCATTGCTTTGGCTTGTGCCATATCAGAGTAATCAGGATAAGTGCGTTGTGCAGCAATATAAGACAAGGCTAAAATTGAACCCCACTCATTCATAGCATCTTGCTTCTCTAAGGTTTGCATTACCTTATGAAACGACATTGCCGAAATATCTAATGATTTGTGCATCCACTCATAATTCAAATCACCGTACGATTTTCCTTTACGTACATTAGGGCTCATACCAATGGAGTGCAATACAAAATCAAGCTTTCCGCCCAATACTTCAACCGACTTACTAACAAGCTCTTCTAAATCCTTTACCGAGGTAGCATCTGCAGGAATTACTTCTGAGCCACATCTTTCAGCCAGCTCATTAATTTTTCCCATTCGCAGTGCAATTGGTGCATTTGTTAATACAAAGCTTCCGCCTTCTGCGTGTATCACTTCTGCGGTTTTCCAAGCAATTGAATTTTCATCTAAGGCACCAAAAATGATTCCTCTTTTTCCTTTTAGTAAGTTATTTGCCATTTTTCCAATTTCAATAAAGATGCAAAGCTAAATAATTTATTCTATCTGTTGGTATTTTAGCTCAAAAGTCAGGCAATTGAGCACAAAAGGCATAACCTCTACCCAAACGAAGTCCCTAAATTTCGTTTTTTTAGAATAATCCAAATAACAACTGGTGCTCCCAAAATGGAAGTTACCACATTAATAGGTAGTACAAATTGACTGCCAGGTAGTTGAGCGACAATATCACAAATTAGCAAAACCAAACTTCCCATTAAGAAAACCGAAGGGATAAGTTGCTTATGATCGCTTGTTGGAATAATGGAACGTGTAAGATGCGGCACGGCAATGCCCACAAAGGCAATCGGGCCACAATAGGCTGTAACTACTCCTGCCAGTAATCCCGTAGAGAGTAAAATGCCGTTTCGAAGCTTATTTATATTTACTCCAAGGCTTTGTGCATACTGCTCTCCCAATAAAATAGCATTCATTGGTTTAAATAAAAGGAAAGAAACAATTAATCCCAGACTTGTAAATCCAAAGAAAAGTGGAAGGTCTTTTATACTTACATTGCTTAAAGACCCAAAGGTCCAAATAGTAAAGGCTTGTAACTGTTTCGCAGAGCTAAAGTATTGCAAAGTACCAACCACTGCACCTGTTATGCTACCTACCATTAAGCCAATAATTAAAAGGGTGGCACTGTCCTTAATTCGAACAGAAGCCAAGAGTACAAATGCAAAAGCCAAGCCAGCACCAATACTTGCTGCTATTACTATCCCGAATGAGTTGATTAGTAAGGCTCCTGAAAAGCCGGCCATTACTAAAACAGCCACACCCAAACTTGCCCCGGAACTAATGCCTAACACAAAAGGGCCTGCCAACGGGTTTCTAAAAAAGGATTGCATCATTAAACCGCTAACTGCAAGTGCTCCTCCCGCCATAACAGCCGTGGCTGCTTTGGGCAACCTGAATAGGAGTATTATTTTTTCCCACGCCTGATTTTCTGAGGCACCTCCTGTTAAAATAGTGAGTACTTCACTAACAGGTATTCTCACGCTGCCAAGCCAAATATCAAGGATAAAAGCAAGTGCTACTGCCAACAACAACAAAAACCACTTAAAAGATATGTGAGAACAACTATTCATTCAACCCAAAAGTACATAAAATGAGCAGATTCCTGCCTACGCAGGAATGACGTTTGCTTATGGTTTTAGAGGTAGTTTAAAATAAAAGAACAACTCATAATTTGGCAATAATTCGGGATGCCCAATTTTTACTAAATCCTTTAAAATTAAATCTGGCCTGAGATAGCCAAGTTCTAAAAACTCACTTCCTCCTTTGGCACCAATCCGTTTATTATACGAATATACCCTGCCAGTTTTAAAAGGAGCAAAAAAGCTATACCGCTCATTGGCTTCTTTCATTTCTGCTAATGTTTTAAAATTGCTGGCTCCAATCCAATATTCTGATTGGTTTGCTTTTTCTAATACAACCTCATAGCTTAATGCCAAGAAGCTAGTGGTTGTGTCTTCCTTCCAGAGGTAGTTTAGCCCTGCATCAGTCAATAGCTTGCCAGCATAATTTCTTCCGCCAGGCATATACCACGTGTCGCTGTACATGGAGCCACTCATTACAGATGGCTTGGTTGTTACATCTTTTACCTTAGCCAAAGTGGTTTGATATTCATTGGTAATCATTGTAAAAACCGAATCTGCCTTTTCTTCTTTACCAAATAAGAGTCCTGCTAATTTAATCCACTCTGCCCTTCCCAAAGGGTCAGCTTCTAAATACTCCGCATTAATTAGCACTGGAATGCCTGCTTCCTGAATTTTATCAAACTGACCAAAATCGCTTGTCATTGTATAAGCCATCACCAACTCAGGATTAAGTTCGATGAGCTTTTCAATGTTGAGGGCATTATCAATGCCTAGTTCTACCACTTTACCTGCATCGATTCTACCTCGCATAGCCTTAGAGCTGATGTAATCTGTTGTAGGAAAACCTACAAGCTTATCTGTTTCATTCAAATAGTCAAGCAAAGGAATATGTGTTGTTGAGGTGCAAACAATAGATTTTAGAGGAACTGGAATATAAGCGTCAGCTTCAACCGCAGGTTTTGCTCCGTTTCGAGGATAAAGCACATAGCGCAACCCTGATTCAGCATTTTTGTAAGGAGTGTTTACTGTAACTAACGTATAGTTTTCCAACTTTTGAATGGTAAATCTGGTTGCATAAGAAAGCTCCAGCAGAGGAGTGCTTTCTTTTAGAGCTTCATCCTTTGAGTTACAACTCAATAATATTGCAACCAAGTAATAGAAGAGTATGTTTTTTTTCATAAATTAGGGCTGAATTATTTGTGTATGTAAGTGGCTATATCACACCTGTGTGCAGAAGCACTCTGGTGCGCAGGTACAAAGTTACACAAAGGTTCCACAGAGGGATATAAAGTTTATTATTGATCTTTATGCTTCTCAAAAAAATAAAGCAAATATTGATGAGTTATTCCCAGTTTATGATTTACAAACGCTTTTCCCTAAATGAAGTTTAGACTAATACTGTTTCTTTTTTTTATTGTGGTTTCCAATACCTTGTTTGCGCAAGATATTATTATAAAACAAGCTGGAGATTCAATACAATGTTATATAACTAAAGTAAAGAGAGACTCTATTTATTATAAGTACTGGAACCTAGAAAAAATCGAAGATGAGGTTTTGGCATTAAATCAGGTGAAAAGGTTTGAATATTATTTCTATGAACACTATAAAACCATTGTAGAAGAAAAAACAGATTCTTCGAAGGTTAAAGTTGATATTAGTTTTGGGGTAGGGCTGAGCTTTAGATTGGGAAAGATGGATCCATCCATTTCGAAAGAAAATGAAGCTGATTACCGAAATGGCTTCAATTTTACAGGTAGAGCAGGAATAATAATTTCAGACGTTTTTGGTTTTGGCATAAAATATAACCAACATGGCACTAAGGCTGGAGTTGTGGGCTTTCAGAGTATTGTTAAAATTAAATATTTCGGGCCTTATTTGTTGCTTCAGACGAAACCAATAAATAACATTATGGTTTTTTCAGGCCTTTTCGGTGTTGGCAAACTCAGCTATAATGAAAAACTTGTTGAATCATTGAGTTTTTTATCAAATACTTATGAGTACAATGGCTCCACAACAGGCATAAATATTGGCGGGTCTTATAATCTTATTCTATCACAGCACCTAAATTTTTCTCTAGATGTTAATATTATTACTGGAAAAATTGATGATGGTGAGTTAGTTGATAAAAACGGGAATATCACAACTAATTTACCTGAAGAAAGTGCTTCGACATTTAATTTTGGATTTTCATTTCACTTGTTGCTTTAATCATGCAAGACCTCCTCGGACAAGCCATTTACGATTATGCCTTAGAGCAGGAAAAAGGTTCAGTGTTTATACATAACACCTATGGTGAACCCGATGAAATGCTTGTTGATATTTACTTTCGAAGCAACAAAGAGTTTTTTGATGTAGAACAGAAAGCATTGGAATTATCTAATGGAAGAGTTCTTGACGTGGGCGCAGGTGCAGGAGCCCTCACGTTAGAGCTTCAAAAACAAAAGGTTGAAGTTGATGCACTGGAAATTTCGGAGCTAGCTTCCAAAGTAATGTATTTACAAGGAGTGAAAGCTATTATTACTGGCAATGTGTATGATTACTCTACACCAGAACCTTATGATACCGTACTGCTAATGATGAACACAATTGGCTTGGTGGGAGAGCTAAAAAACCTCGAAGCCTTTTTTATAAAACTCAAATCATTGCTTAAACCCGATGGGCAAATATTGTTTGATTCAAGCGACATAAGCTATTTATACGAAAATGAGCTTCCTTCGGATAAGTACCATGGAGAAATGGATTACCAATACGAGTACGGAGGTAAAAAAGGGGAGTGGTTTAAATGGCTTTATGTTGATTTTGATATGGCAAAAGAAAAAGCAAAAGAGGCTGGGGTTTTGTTAGAGTTAGTTTTTAAGAACGAGGAAACGGGGCAGTATTTGGCTAAAGGGGTTTTGTTCTCCCGCAGATAGCGCTAATTTTCGCAGAAGAAACCTTGGTTAGGTTAAGAGACTCTTCGGGCAAGACCCTCAGAGTGACGCTTGGGTTGTAGTTTCACTCATTATTCATCATCTTTAAAGGCTTAAACCCTTAACATAATGAAACGAATATTATCAACGCTATTTTTACTAGCCATTCTTTTCTCAGTACAAGCACAAGTAAAAACCTATGTGTATTGTGGAACTTTAATTGATGGCAAATCAGATAAAGTGCGCAACGAAGTAACCATTGTAATTGAAGGAGATAAAATTATTGCGGTTCAAAAGGGGTATGCCAAAATGAACAAAAAGGATATCTACATCGACCTAAAGGATAAAACCGTAATGCCAGGTTGGTTTGATATGCATGTTCATCTTGAAAATGAATACAATCCCGGTAAATACATGGCTCGTTTTACAGCCAATGAAGCTGATGTAGCTTTTCAGTCAACCGTATATGCAAAGCGTACACTAATGGCTGGTTTTACCACTGTTCGCGATTTGGGCGGTTCGGGTGTAAACACGGCTTTACGAAATGCGGTTAATAAAGGAATAGTGATAGGCCCACGCATTTACTCTGCTGGTAAAAGCATTGCTACCACAGGCGGCCATGCCGACCCAACCAACGGAATGAAGCATTTGTTAATGGGAGACCCTGGGCCAGAAGCAGGGGTTGTTAACAGTTACGATGAAGCTAAAAAGGCTGTGCGCCAACGGTATAAAAATGGAGCTGATGTGATTAAGATAACAGCAACGGGCGGTGTGCTTAGTGTAGCCAAAGATGGACAGGGGCCACAATTTACGATGGATGAATTAAAAGGAATTGTGGAGGCTGCTAATGATTATGGGTTTGTAACCGCTGCCCATGCACATGGAGCTGAAGGTATGAAAAGAGCAGTTGAAGCAGGCATTAACTCCATTGAACATGGTACGCTAATGACGGATGAAGTACGAGAATTGATGAAGAAACATGGTACGTATTATGTGCCTACCATAACCGCAGGCAAGTATGTGGCAGCTAAAGCCGAAGTAAAAGGGTTTTATCCTGAAATTATTCGTCCAAAAGCCAGAGAAATCGGGCCTAAAATTCAGGCTACCTTTGCCAAAACCTATAAGGCTGGTGTTAAAATTGCTTTTGGTACTGATGCAGGCGTTTTTCCGCATGGCGAAAATGCCAAAGAATTCGGCTATATGGTGGAGGTGGGCATGAAGCCTATGGAGGCCATTAAATCTGCTACTATGGGTGCAGCTACACTTTTACGGGTTGATGATAAACTAGGTTCTGTTGAAGTTGGTAAAATTGCCGATCTTGTGGCTACAGACAAAAACCCGCTGGATGATATTCACACTACCGAAAATGTGCGTTTTGTGATGAAAGCAGGAGTGGTGTATAAAAATAAATAGTGGCTTTATTCCTTGTCCACCATTTCAATTACTAAATCGTCATTAAATACAGTACCCGATACCATTTGAGGAGGACAATACAATCCAAAATGAGCCTGTGCAATCTTATTTTCAACATTATCGATTCTGGCGTGTGAAACTAATTCGCCATTTTGCCAAACCTTTGCGTATTTCCCGTCTGCAAAATCTAGGTAGATTTTTAGCTCAACCCACTCTTTTTGAGGAAATTTAAGGGTGGACGTTTGAAAATAATACTCACTTACTCCTGCGCTTAACGTGTGCTGTAAATGTACAAATCCATCGTGGCTCAAATTAACTAAAACGGTTCTGTTCCAGTTATCCGAATCGTCATCTGTAAAGGTAGCAAAGCTAAACCAGTCGTTATCTCCTCCAGTTGTACTTGTTTTTAGTTCCATATCTAACCAAACCCACAAGGTTATATATACAGGTGATTGAAAAGATCCTTTTTCATTTTTATAAAGTTGTATGGTTGGGTATCCTCGGTGGTTATTATTAATGCTTGACGTAGAAGGGTCATTCGCTCCATCAATCCATGCTTTATGAGCAAAGGTTCCGCTATGCACAATTGAATCTGATAGCTCTTGAAAACTTGTGTTTTTATGCCCTACAGGAGTAATATAATATCCCTCAAAATCATCTACGGATTCAAACGAAGATGAAAATACTTGCTTTTCTATATCTATGCTATCTTTATTACACGAGGAAAATAGAATTGTTAACAGAAATAGAACAGAACTTGACTTTAGCATGTAAGCGGGTTAAAAAATTAGTACCTCATGTGTAGGAGCTTTCCTGCTCCAACTTTGGTAGCTGCAATAATAAGCAAATTACCATAATCACTATCTTCAAAGGTTGTAAAAGTATCCTTGCCTGTTAATAGATTAGCCAAAATGGGAGTTGTATTTGAATGGCCGCAAATAAGAACGGTTTCACCATTATTAGTTTCTAATATTTTATTGAGTAATGCCTTTGGGTTCTTCCAATCATAGTTTTTAATTTCAAGCCCTTTTGCTTTTGCCAGAGGAGCAACCGTTAATTGAGTACGTTTATAATTTGTAGAGTAAACCGCTGTAATATCAGCCTTTTCAAACATTTTCAAGAGGTTATTTGCCCTAGTTTCGCCTTCAGCAGTTAGCGTTGGGTCTTTTGTGCCATCATTGGTCTTTTCGGCATGGCGAATAAGAATAAAGGTGGTTTCTTGGGCATAGCTTGTGGCCAAGCTAAGAAAAAGAATAAAGGTGAGAAATTTTTTCATATGACTAAAATAAGAGATGAGCATGGAGAAGCAAAAATTTGCTCCAAAGAACACTAAGTCTTTTCAACTTCTAATTAAAAATTTAGGCATAATCATCGTCATTATCGAACGTAAAGCTTGGTAATCTCTGGGCTCAACCGAGCCCATTTTTAAGCACGGTCACTTCGGTTGAACAACCCCCAAAAGATTGTCTGGTCTAACGCCAGACAATGACGAGCTAAGGAGAGGGTTTCAATTACTAGTGTTAAGTCAAGCATACTTTAGCCGAACCAAGCCTTGATTTTTTTGCTCTATACTTCTTTAAAAAATACTTCCGTAGCTATGGATAGGGGCATATTTTTCGCATCGACTAGCTCAAAAATATCTACAGCTTATACGACACAGTACACTTGACTTAACACTAGCCCTTTCTTTTGCATAGACTGTGATGAAACTTTACATTATCAATTTTGATAATATCGGCTTGCCCATGAATGAACTGGACTCGAACTAAATTCTTAACCTAGAATCCCATTCAACGTGCCACTTGGCCGCATTGCCTTTTCCAGTTTGGCTTCATCTGGTTTATAATAACCACCCATATCTACGGGTGCTCCTTGGGCATCAATTAGCTCTGCTAAAATAGAGGCTTCATTGGTTGCAAATGCTTCTGCCATTGGAGTAAACGTGTCTTTTAGTTCAGCATCTTCATTTTGAGCAGCCAGAGCTTGTGCCCAATACATCGCTAGGTAAAAATGACTTCCTCGGTTATCCAACTCATTTACTTTTCGAGAAGGGGATTTGTCATTTTTTAAGAACTCGCCATTGGCAGCATTAAGCGCAGCCGCTAATACTTTGGCTTTTGCATTATTGGTTTTTTCAGCCAAATCTTCAATAGAAACTGAAAGGGCTAAAAACTCGCCTAGCGAATCCCACCTTAGATGGCCTTCCTGCTCAAATTGCTGTACGTGCTTTGGAGCAGAACCTCCCGCACCCGTTTCAAATAAACCTCCACCTGCAAGCAAGGGAACAATGGAAAGCATTTTAGCACTTGTGCCTAATTCCAATATTGGAAATAAATCCGTAAGGTAATCTCGCAACACATTGCCAGTTACCGAAATAGTATCTTTTCCACCCTTTACTCTATCCATTGTATAATTGATAGCCTCTACGGGAGCCATAATTTTAATTTCTAACCCACTCGTGTCATGGTTAGGTAAGTAAGCATTTACTTTATCAATAAGGTTGGTATCATGGGCTCGGTTTTTATCTAACCAAAAAACGGCAGGATTACCGGTGGCTCTGGCTCGATTCACTGCTAGTTTTACCCAATCTTTGATTGGTAAGTCTTTGGTCTGGCACATTCTCCAAATATCTCCTTCTTCCACAGTGTGTTGCATTAGCACATTTCCATCTGTATCGGTTACTTTAACAGTACCTCCTGCGTCCATTTGAAATGTTTTATCGTGCGAGCCATACTCTTCTGCTTTTTGTGCCATTAAGCCCACATTAGAAACATTGCCCATGGTGGTTACATCAAAGGCTCCATTTTTTTTACAGAAATCTATAGTGGCTTGGTAAATACCTGCATAACTTCTATCAGGAATCATTGCTTTCATATCGTGAAGTTGCCCATCCTTGCCCCACATTTTACCAGATGTTCTAATGGCCGCAGGCATAGAGGCATCAATAATTATATCGCTTGGTACATGTAAGTTGGTAATTCCTTTATCAGAATTTACCATGGCAAGTTCCGGCTGAGTTTCGTACACCTTCATTATATCCGCTTCAATTTCTTCTCGTTGTGCGGTAGGCAAGTCAGCGATTTTAGCATACACATTACCCAATCCATTATTGGTATTTACACCTAGTTTTTCGAATAAAGCTTTGTGCTTTGCAAACACCTCTTTATAGTACACATTAACGGCCTTGCCAAACATAATCGGATCCGATACCTTCATCATAGTAGCTTTTAAATGAAGTGATAAAAGCACCCCTTGATTCTTGGCATCCTTAATCTCTTTTTCAAAAAAAGCATCTAAGGCTTTGCTGCTCATTACAGAGCTGTCAATTACTTCTCCCTCTAATAAAGGCAGAGTAGCTTTTAATACTTTCGTGTTGCCCGAATTATCAACAAACTCAATTTTTACATTACCTGCTTTGGCAATAACAACCGACTTTTCGCTTTCGTAAAAATCACCTTCAGTCATAGAAGCCACATGGCTTTTGGAGTCTGGTTTCCATTCGCCCATAGAATGAGGGTGTGCTTTGGCATAAGCCTTAACTGGCTCTGCCACTCTACGATCTGAATTACCTTCTCGGAGCACAGGGTTTACCGCACTACCCAATACTTTAGCATATCGAGCTTTAGTTTCAACTTCATCTTCATTTTTAGGGTCAGCAGGAAAATCCGGAATATCATATCCTTGACCTTGCAATTCTTTAACAGCTTCGTTTAATTGAGGCACCGATGCGCTTATGTTTGGTAATTTAATAATGTTGGCTTCTGGTGTTTTGGCCAGTTCGCCCAAGCCTGTAAGAGCATCTTCTACTTTTTGATCTTCGGTTAATTTCTCTGGAAAATGAGATAAAATTCTACCAGAAAGGGAGATGTCTTTAGTTTCTATTTCGATACCAGCAGTTTTTGTAAATGCTTTTACGATGGGTAAAAATGAATAAGTCGCTAAAGCAGGAGCTTCGTCTGTAATGGTGTAAACGATTTTAGAAGTTGTGTTGCTCATAAAGAAAGTAGTTTATAAAAAGCGAACATTATCGCTTTTTCAATTAATCAAAAAAATGAACCACAAAAATACAAAATTGACCGCTCTTTTTTTAATGAATCTGCCAATGATTAACTGAAACCTTATCAATATTTCGTAATTTAGATAATGTATGAAAGGTAGTCAGAACAATATTGAAAGTAACATTGATTGGAGCCCATTAAAAAGTGGTGGTGCTAATTTTAAAACACATAAATTAGTTGAGGTTTCATCACAACGAATGGAGTATAAAGCCAGTGTGGGTAGCATTGTTTTTGGGTTTATCTTTTTGCTGGTTGGGTTAGGTGTTTCAAGTATTTTCTTTTTTGAAGGGTTTTCTATTTTTCTCTTGTTATTTGGAGTAGCATTTGCGGTTGTGGGTGTGTTTATTTTAAAATCAGCATTAAACCCGATTGTATTTGATAAGTCGGAAGGTTTTTTTTGGAAAGGAAAGAAGACCCCCTCTATGATGGCGGATATAAATGAGCTTAAGGTGGCTACCAAACTCGATGAGATTTATGGGTTGCAAGTAATAAAAGAGTATGTGAAAAGCAGCAATAAAGGGAGAGATACAAGTTATTATAGTTACGAAATCAACTTAATACTTATTTCTGGAGAACGGCTTAACGTGGTGGATTACGGCAATGCTAATGCTATTTTAGAAGACGCTTCAAGAATTTCTAAGTTTTTGAATACCCCTGTTTTGGTGGAGCCAAAAAGTTAGCAAGCGAGACGTTTGCTTATGACGCCTAAAGCTTTAGCGGTGGCGCAGCCTAACTAGGTTATTTTCTACTTCTGTTCTTCTTTAACATTCCACAACGCTACAGTCGAAGCTGTAAAAAATACAATAAGTATTAGGTTTAAATATCCTCCCACAATAATAACAAACCAACTCCCCGATAATATACTAGCAATAGGGGCTTGGAAAATAAAGGGAACAAGAGGAAAGAAAGCAATGATCCAGCGAGGGTAAAGTGTTTTCTTTTTCCAGACTTGAGCAATAAAAACAAATGACAGTAATGCAAATATAGGGTAGATTAAAAACCGAAGCAGATCATTCGCATTTGCGGCTAACTGAGTGGCTACGCCTAAATCGATATTGTTGGCCAACCCAAGTTTAGCTGTTGTAGCAATGGCTACATAGGCACCATGTATTACACCATAGCTAACCAAAATAGCTCCAAAGCTTATAAATACGGTGTTTCTCACCTTTGCCGAAGCAGGTTTAAATGCTGCATATACCTGGCCTAACCCAAGCAAGTAGAGCCAAGCCGCTACTAATGCAGTAATTCCACTGGCCTTAATTCTTGCATCGGAGGAGTTGGCCATGTTAAGCACAAAATCAGAGCTAAAGCCATCGTAGTAAAATAGCATATCGCCTGCAAAAAGGGTGATACCTCCCAAAGTACCAAGAATGCCAAGAGTGCGCAACCAAAATGTATTAATGCTCATACGTTTTAAGGAAGGAGAATTTATATGCCAATATCAGCATTAAATATACAAACTTTAGCCTAATTGAACCCTGATAGGGTGCATTTCAAATTGTCGCAATTGTTTAACTTTATAAAAAAACATAAAGCTATGACAAAGGAAGAGTTTTTACATATTGCAAGTGATCGTTATGATAGCCTACAAGCCTTGAATAAGCTTGACGATTTTTATGATTATGAGAAAGAGTTTATTGAAATCTGGAGAGATATGGGTCGTCAGGTATTGGAGAAGAACATAGGAGGTGTTCCTAATGACAGGCGTAAAAAAAAACTTCACTACTCTGGGGCAAGTTGAAATAAGTAATGATATGGAGTTCAGTAAAGGCAAAAACGGATTTCAAATCAGTCCTCTACTACAAGAGTTGATGGTATATGCAGGTCAACAGGAATGCTATGGCACTAGTAACGAAATGCTCAAAAAATTTCTTGACATTGACCTTAGTAGTGCACAGGTTTATCGTGTAACAGATACTTATGGAGAACAATTAGCTAAAGAAGGGCTTAACGAACGTTCTCTTCCTATGGCCAACAAGGAAGAGACTCTTTATGTTGAACTGGACGGGTCGATGGTATTAACAAGGCAAGAAGGCTGGAAGGAAGTAAAATTAGCTCGTTTGTTCAAATCATCAGATTGTGTAAAAAGGGATAAAAAAACGCCTGGATGGATAAAAAAGTCGCAATACTTAGCTCATTTAGGCAAAAGCCGTTGTTTTACTGACCAGTTGGAGAGCCTGTTATCCAGCTATGGGCAGTCTAATACCAGATTGATTTTTATTAGTGATGGAGCCAAGTGGATAAAAAACTGGATAGAGGATAGCTTTAACGGTGCGGTGTCTATCTTGGATTACTTTCATGCAGCAGAATATCTTTATGAGTTTGCTGCCAGCCATTTTAAAGATGAACGAGCCAAAGAGGTAT
>JAMOMJ010000117.1 GCA_027067135.1 Cyclobacteriaceae bacterium | reverse complement strand
AGGGTTTGGGATGTAAAATCTGGCGAAACCATTCAATCAATTTATCTATCAGATGATCCTAAAAAATCGATTACGGGTTACACCGTTAAGTTTTCTCCTAATGATTTATACTTAATTGTTGGTAACACCCAAGGAAACCTCGAACGATGGGAAATAAGCACAGGTAGAAAGGTGCAAGAATTTGTTGGGCACACTAATGTAACAATGGATTTTGAGTTTTTTAATAATGGGAAATACTTAGCTTCTGTAGGTTGGGATAACTCTGTACGCACTTGGGATATGGCTTCGGGTTTTCAAATTAGAAAGTTTGATGCACACCAAGATCCTGTACATGCCCTTGCAATAAGTTCCAATAATAGTTGGATGGCCACAGCAGGCACGGATAGAATGGCCATTTTATGGGATATTAATTCGGGTAAGCTGCTAAAGAAATTTGTGGGTCATAAAAGCATTATCTCATCAGTTCAGTTTTCTCCTGATAATAAATACTTGATTACAGGTAGCATTGATGGAATTACAAAAATTTGGAACTTAGAAACAGGACAAGAGATAATTACGCATTATGTAATTGGTAAAAACGATTGGCTTGTAAAAAACACAAAAGGTTATTTTGCCGGAACAGATGGAGCCCAAAAGCAAGTGTTTTTTGTAAAAGGAAATGAAAGCTATTCTCTAGATCAGTTTTTTAATGAGTATTATGATCCAACCCTTTTAAAAGAAACTCTGGGAGATCAATCAACGGAGAATGGAATTATGGAGAGGTTAAATAAGTTTCCACCTCCTATTATAAAGATAGAGTTTCCATCGTATGGGCTTATTCAAAAGAAAGCCGCCATAGATGTATTAACCAAAACAACCAACATGGGAGGCGGAATTAAATCTATTTCCATTTATCATAATGGTAAAATTGTAGAGATTAAAGAAGGTGGGTTATTGACAAAAGTTGCCAAAAGAAAATCCATTATTCAAAAGTTTAAACTAGAGCTTGTTTCTGGTACAAATAGTATAAAGGTAGTGGCTACGAATTCAGCATCTATTGAATCTAAAGCGGTTGAAATTGCAGTTGAATACCAAACTCCAACACGTGAAACAGTACTTTATGTATTAGCTATTGGTATTAATATTTATAAAAACACTTCGCTTAATTTAAATTATGCACAAAGCGATGCTGCCTCATTTGTTAAATTAATAAAGCAGGAAGGAAATGTGCTTTTTGATAAGGTAGAAACGCATGAGCTTTATAATGAAGAAGCCAATAGAACCAATATTTTAGGAGTATTAGATTTACTCTCGAACAAAATTAAACCTGGAGATGTATTTTATTTCTATTATGCAGGACACGGGAGTTTGGTAGATGAGCAGTTTTATTTTGTGCCCACCAATAGTACGCGACTTTATAGCAAAGATAAACTTGCTAAAGAAGGCATTGCTGCGGAGCAACTTCGAGAGAAGTTTCAAAAAATAGCGGCCTTAAAGCAACTTGTAATCATAGATGCATGTCAATCAGGTGGTTCTGCAGAACTTCTGGCTGAGCGAGGAAGTATGGAGGAAAAAGCCATGGCGCAGTTGTCCAGAAGTGCAGGTATTCACGTGCTTTCGGCTGCTGGTAGCGAGCAATTTGCTACTGAGTTTAAAGAACTTGGCCATGGCGTATTTACCTATGCTTTGCTCGAAGCCCTAAGTGGAAAAGCGGATGGTGCACCAAAAGATGGAACAGTAACTATTTATGAATTAAAGAGTTATATAGATTCTTTGGTGCCAGAGTATTCTCAAAAATATAAAGGCAAAGCTCAGTATCCATATACATTTTCAAGAGGGCAGGATTTTCCTGTAACTATTATAAGGTAAATTCTACACCAATTTCTCAGGGTAAGAGCCGGCTTCAACAAGTCGGCTTATTTTTTCTTCTACCACTGGCTTATCCTCTTTATAGGTTACGCCCATCCATTGTGCCGTACTTTCTAAAACCTTAATTTTAAGCTCTTTTTGCTCCATCATTTTAGATACAATAGAAGGAATGTAGAATTCAGCTTTTTCATTTTCAAAATTGCTTTGAACAAACTCTCTAAACTGAGTTTCGGCCTCATCGAAAAAGTTAGGCATAAAACCCCAAAAATTCATTGAAACATGGGAGTTTTCATCCAAAGGTGTTTGGTTGCCTTCGTCATCTTTAAATACAACAGTTCCATTTATTCGCTCAATATTGGTGCGCTCCGTAATGGTATGTAAATAATTATTATCATCAGTTTCACAAATACCACGAGACACAAATCCGTGGTCTGATAAGGTGTTTTTTAGGATATAGCCCACCATTGCATTTTCGCTATCTGAAATGCCATTTTGCAAATAGGCACTAATGGTTTTAAAGGCATCAGATCCATAAAAATCATCAGCATTAATTACGGCAAAAGGCTCATTGATTAAATGTTTTGCCACCATTACAGCATGGCCAGTACCCCAAGGCTTTTTGCGTTCAGGCAAATTATCAATGCCTTCAATAGGCACATTCACTTCTTGAATGGCGTACTCAATCGTGATTTTATCTCCCCATCTTGTATCAAACAGGGCTTTCATATCTACCAAAATGTTTTGGCGCACTACCATTACAATTTTGCCAAATCCAGCTTGGATGGCATCGTAAATAGAGTAATCGATAATTGTTTCGCCAGAAGGGCCAACTTGGTCGGCTTGTTTGAGGCCACCATAACGGCTGCCCATGCCTGCGGCAAGTACGAGAAGGGTAGGTTTCATATATTAGATGTTAGAAAAAAAGACATAAGACGTTAGATATTAGACAAAAGACGTTAGAAAAAAAGACACAAGACTTAAATAGGTTAAGTCTTGTGTCTAATAGTCTTTTATCTTGTGTCTTTGTTTACAATTGAGCGTCAAGCTTACCAGCTAAAACAGCCTTAGGCACTGCACCAATTTGTTTATCAACGATTTCACCGTTTTTAAAGATTAATAAAGTAGGAATACTTCTAATTCCGAACTCAGCCGAAGTAGAAGGGTTTTCATCTACATTTACTTTTGCGATTACTGCCTTTCCTTCATAGTCAGCTGCTAATTCTTTAACGATAGGCCCTATCATTTTACAAGGCCCGCACCATTCTGCCCAAAAATCAACCAAAACAGGTTTGTCTGTATCTAAAACTTCTTTAAAGTTAGCATCTGTTATAATTTGTGCTTCCATTATATATGTATTATAATTTTGTTTCTGTTGAACGCAAATATATTACAAATAATTCCCAACGATTGGAAATTATTAACTGATGTTACGCAAAACAACTTACGTCATTGCGAGGGCGGAATTTTAAAATAAAATCGGCGTAGGGAAATGACGTAACTTAGAGCGAACAAATATAACCACAAAGTGATCGGTTAGTCAATAGTGTATAATACCTGTTTGCGAGTATGATTGTCAGGAAATAAAGTTAGCG
>JAMOMJ010000116.1 GCA_027067135.1 Cyclobacteriaceae bacterium | reverse complement strand
AAACAAGCTGCTATTTTTTTCTGCAGGTAGGTTTTTCCGCTTCCACTTCTTCCAAAAATAATGGCGTGCAAAGGCTCATCAAAAAACCGTGATAAGTACAGGAAAAATAGTAGTAATCCGTTCTTTTGCTCACCTATTAAACCGCTTTGGCTGATTAGGTGTAGGGTATTCTTCACTAAGTCTGGTGACTTTAATAATGCCTGTGCGGCTCGCACTTCTGTGTCGGTCATTTCATAGAGCTTTGGTTTAAGTGCCTGCACTTGGGCAGCTCGCTCTTCCATTCGATAAGCTTCCAGTTTCTCAGTTAAATCAGCTAGGGTATTGGTTATTAAACTCGTACTCAGTTCTAAAGTCTCGGCTATGTTCTGGATTAACTTTTTGCTGCTTACGTGGCTGTACAGATTTACATCGTCTCTAAAGGCTTTATTTTCTGACTTGATATGTAAGCTAATCTTTAACCTGCTTAGGTTTTCTTTTTCGATGCCGCCCCAGATGGTGATTTTTAATTGAGTTGTTTGGTAAGTGATTTGCTCGGGATTTTCCGTCCGAAGCTTTGCGCAGGATGGATTATCTGTATTCAACTTAGGTTCAGTTGTTTCTTCTTTCAATTGAAAAGAAAAAGATGTTCTCTGATTCAGTAGCTCGGTGAGTATTTTGGGTTCATGACCATCGAGTAAACTATTGATGTCTTCCCCTTCAGGAGTTTCTACACTTGATATTTTGATACGTGGTTTGAGCTCTCCTAATTCCTTACTGTATTTTTCTGCTGCTTTCTTGCCTGCTTGGTCTCCATCAAACCAAAGGATTATTTCGGTGAGTGCCTTCGCTGAAGCTATGGCACTTAAATGTTCGGCTGTTAAGCCATTGGTGCCAAACAAGCTTAAAATTTCGTAATTGCTTTTGATTTTTTCTTGCTCCAATAATGTGGCTGCATCAATAATAGATTCGGTTAGTATAAGCTTCTTTGTCTTTGGGTCTAGATAGTTGGGGTAAAGTCCTTGCCTGTCTTTGAGGTAGAAGTGCCTTGCCTGTCCGCCTTTGGAGGAATTTTGATTGTTGATAATCGACCTAAAGTACAGGCTTACGATTTGGTTTTGTTTGTTTCGCAAAGCGAACACTATGCAGCTCTTACCAAAAGGACTATAAGCTTTTTCTCCGGTCTTGGCTACTTGCCCTCTGTCGAGCAGTAATCCATACTTTACGCAACTCTCGATTAATGCCTGGTCTTTACGGCTTCCATGGTGGAACTGACCTGAGTTATAGCCAGTTTCTATTTTTGCAAAGTCTAATCCTCTTTGTTCCAAGTAGTCTTTTGCTGGTTTGCTGTTGTGTAATCCATTCTTGAAGTAGGTGAACATTTTGGTGAGTACTGCTGTTCTGCTTAATTCTTGGGCTGGGTTTGCTTCTCCACTTATCATAGATTCTGCCTTTTTGATTGCTTCGTGTTTGCTACATTTCTCTTTGTGCATTATAAAATCTATCACATCCATACTCTTGCCACCAGTAGAGCAGTTGGAACTAAAGCAGTAGCAGGTTTGGGTTTTGTAGTACACCTGCAGGCTTGGGGTTTTGTCATCATGGAAGGGACAGTTCAATCGCAAGTGTTTATCTGGTTTTAGCCCGTAGTGGTGTAATACTTGGGCTATTGTTAATTGTTGTTTGATGTCGGGTATGGTCATTGAAAAAAATAAAAGCACTAATCGGTTTCAATAATAACTATTCAGTTCTTAATAACAAAATTATTTAGATTTGTTTAACACTATTTAGTCTCTTAATTTTACAGTATATCAATTTAAACCGTTACTTTTAACACTTATGAGTTTTGGAAAACGATTATTAGAAGCACGTAAAAAGAAAAACCTTTCGCAGAATGAAGTGGCCGAAAAGCTAAACACTAAAGCTCCTGTAATTGGCAGGTACGAGCGCGATGAAGCTAAGCCCAGTATTGAAGCTGCTGCGAGGCTGGCTACTTTACTCGAAGTTTCTTTGGATTACCTTGTGGGTAATTCTGAACTGGAAATGGATACCAAAACCCTTAACAGGGTTATCGAACTCCAAAAACTACCCAATGAGGTAAGAGATAAACTCTACTACTTTATTGATATGTCTATTAGAGATTTTAAAGCTAAAGCTGCGTACGCATCATGAAACAGGTAACAATAAATATAAAAGAAAATAAATTCCACTTCTTTATGGAACTGGTTAAAAGCCTTGATTTTGTGCAAGTGGATAAAGAAGATTCCAAAGAAGCTATTTTGGATAACCTTAAACAAGGATTTAAAGAAATGAAGCTGTACAAGCAAGGGAAAATGAAAGGCACTCCGCTTAACGATTTCTTACATGAGCTTTAACATTATTGCTTCTAACAATTTTAAGAAAGAAGCCAAACGACTCAGCAAAAAATATAAATCTCTTAAAACTGAACTTGAAGTACTTGGTCAGGAACTCTCCCAAGAACCTACTCTCGGAATACCGCTTGGTAATGATGTCTATAAAATTCGCTTGGCAATAGCATCAAAAAGTAAAGGCAAGTCCGGTGGTGCTAGAGTTATTTCCTATGTAAAAATTGATAATAAAACAGTCTTATTACTCTCCATTTACAGTAAAGGAGAAAAAGACAATATCTCTAATCAGGAAATTCAGCAAATTATTAAAAACCTGTAAAACAAACTTTTAGTAGAAGCCTATTTGCTCAGAGTTCTTGAAAAAAGTAACGCTGAAGCAGGGGGTAAAAGGAAAGGGCAAAAGAGGTGGGGCAAGGGCAATTACTCATGTACACATTACCGATACTACTGTTTATCTGATTTACATCTATGATAAATCTGAACAAGGAACAATCTCTGATAGCGAACTACTCGAACTTGTTAAAGATTTGTAAGGCAGCCGTACAAGGGGTTATAATTTGATACATTATTCATTACTCATATAGAGTTTTTTTACTCTTGGTTGGATAAACCATATACCAATTGGGTAAATGGTAAGCCACAATGTAGTTGGTAAATATTCAACAATAGTAGCATTTCTATTTAATTCGATCTTTCTTATAGACTTCGCCAATATTAAATTTAAAAGTAAAAAAGACACTATAAAAATCAAAACAACTATTTTCATTATTGAAATATTAATATATATATTCTTCAATAACTCTAAAATATTATAAATCACAATAGAAAGTAGCGACAAAGAGTAGATTGCCTTAATAAATTGAGCATTCAATTCAATTAATTCTAATCTTTGACTCAAAAGGTAATCAATTATTTTCCACAACCACGTAAAATAAAATAGTGCTGATAGTATCCCTAAAATTGGAGTTGCAACTACGTAAGCAACAAAAAATGAATTATTAGATGTAAAGTAATATATAGTTAATAATATTCCTCTAGTCACCAATGGGATACCCGCGAATAAAAAAAATAAACTTATACTCGAATATGTGATTATATTTCTCATTGCATCT
>JAMOMJ010000115.1 GCA_027067135.1 Cyclobacteriaceae bacterium | reverse complement strand
ATGAAAACATTCAAATACATTTTTATCATTTTTATATTATCATCTTGCGTGGAAGATCCTCTTGGTGATAGTACCTATACTACTATAACCAATAAATCAGGGCACTCTATAGAGTTACAAGAATACATAGGTGGAGCTTATAGAACGTCAACTTTTATTGATAATAATAAAAGCAAAGAATTTAATCTCACATCAGGCGACCCAGGCGACCCCACGGGGCCTTTTATACGCCCTCTAACTAGTGCAGATTCCATTCGAGTTATCTATTTCGAAAAAGCCTCTATTTGGCATACCAAAGATGAAAACTCACCTGTAAGCAGAAGCTTAATGCTGGAGAGCTCGTATGAGGGAGGCAAAACAGGCGATAAGAAGTATGAGTTCACCTACACATTTACGCCTGAGGATTATGAAGAAGCGTTGAAGTTTGGGGAATAGCTCCTTGGGTGGTAACCTTACTCAGAGTGCCTTACAGGTGACTCTGAGTAGGGGAAAATGGATTATATTTAAGCAACCAGCAAATTGACAACTACTTTGATGATTACTTTAACTTATAACCTATCTTAATATGAAAAATGTATTTATATTAATTTTGGTAATGGCAACTTCGTGTATTAAAGAACCTATTGGAGATAGTACAGTAACAAGGCTTATCAATAATTCAGGACATTCTATTGAAATGCAGATATACCGTAATGGTGAGTTTCAATCAGTAACAATAATAGATAATAACAAAACCAAAGAGTACAGATATGGGGGAGAAGCGGGAGCAGTAGGAACCACTCTTCCTCCATTTTCAGCAGATTCAGTTCGGATTATCTACTACGAAAAAGCCTCTATTTGGCACACCAAAGACGAAAACTCCCCCGTAAGCAGGAGCCTAATGCTGGAGAGCTCGTATGAGGGAGGCAAAACAGGCGATAATACGTATGAGTTTACCTACACCTTTACACCTGAGGATTTTGAAGAAGCGTTGAAGTTTGGGGAATAGCCCCTTGGGGGTTTATCTTGCTTCTTCTCAGAGTCCCTTACAGGTGACTCTGAGAAGGGGGAATATTGATAAACAAACAATTCTATTTATTCAAATAGCAATGCCCCAAAATTATGAATTTCATGAAAGCTGCTGTCAATTTTTTTCCACGACCAGTACATCCCTTTTTTATTCACATAATCCATTCGGTACATATTGGCTTTCCATGCCGTGCCGGATTTAGGAGGCATTTGCCCTATTGGCAAAAGCAATGAGAACGGAATAAAAAATTCAGCTGTCCAGCTTTTAATGCTTGCCCCGCTTTTTTTGCTTCCTCCCTGTACTGCAGTTTGGTGTAAAATAGCCCTGTTGTCTTCATAAAACCATGGTTGCCACCTATGTCGTTGCCCTTCTATATTCATTACCATCAAGGGCAGTTCATAATTAAGCGGAGATAATTCATACTCAAAATATACTTCTTTTGTTGTATCTGCCCATAGAAAAACCTCCACCACGTCTTCTTTCCACAGGTGTTTGTTATCGGCTAAAATAGAGGCATCTAAACTTGTGTCTTCGCTGTAGAATAAAAAATAAATGCCTTTTTCAGAATAAAGCACTTTAAACTTTGTTTCTCCGGGTGCACCCAACTGTTTTCGCTGGGTCATATTAACCCACTGCGTGCTTTCCCAACTGCTGTTTTTTCCATCACCGGTTAATTCAAAATCTGTTGTTTTTTTTACTGTAACAGGGTTGCCATCCAATGGTTTTTCCTGTGCCAGGCCAACCGAGCTAAAAAAGGTTAAAAAAACAAGTAATGCTGTGCTTAATTTCATTTTATGTGTGTTTTAGAGTGCCTGTTCATAACCAGATCGCTATCGGGCCTTAACCATGCACTGAATTTTTATAACCCAAGTTTTATTTTTGCTTCCAGGCATTTGCAAATATTTTCTCCGCATTGGTACGGTAAAGCTTATCTATTACTTGCCGGGGCAATGCCAGGCCTTTAACAGGTGTGTCTAATTGAGGTACGGTTACCATTTCATCTGTATTAAAATACTTCCAGTCGTTTAACCAAACTTCCATCATGTACTTTTTTAAATTCTCAAGGTCGGTTTCCTCTTTCTGGCCAAAATCGGTTGCATAAAGAATTCTATCCTGGTATTTTATAAAAAAGTTGCGCACTTTTTCACGGTCTTGTTGCGATTGGTACTGTGTATGGCTAACACGTTCGGCCAAATCAAGGTTGGCATTCGGAAAACGATCCAGAAACTTTGCTGCTTCGTCCACACTCCACTCCAAACTGGCCATATGAACTGC
>JAMOMJ010000114.1 GCA_027067135.1 Cyclobacteriaceae bacterium | reverse complement strand
TTTCGAAAATGGAACCATTAAAGGAGAGTTTGTAATTATTTTAAAGGGTAAATAGCTTTTTTTATCCCCTCTTGGGAGAGGTTTGGGGTGGGTTTTGTAGTTGGACAATTAGTCATGTTAACTCCTTAAATTTGCACCATGCAAGAATTTCTAGTTCTACTTATTGTTGCCGCAGCAGTTACTTACTTAGGGGTTAGGCTTTACAAAGGCCTATTTGCCAAAAAAAACAATTGCGAGGTAAACTGTGGGTGCGAATCTAGCTCTCCAGTTTTAGGTCAATTAAAAAAGAAAGGGTAAGACTCTACCCCCAAACTTTACTACCTTCGGTACAATTTTGGCAAATATCAATGCCTTTTCGGTTGGTGAGTAGCTGCTTGCGAAAGGAGTGGTATTTTTTATTTCTCCAAATGTCCTCAAGACTATCTTCTTTCAAAAACCCTTGTTGATGTTCAGCGTCTTTATCAAAACAGCAAGGAACTACAGCTCCATCCCAAGTAACTACTGTGCTATGCCACATTTTCCAGCACTGGTTGTTAAGCTTCGCCTTAAGGGTGTATTCAAGCTCATCAGCTACCTTCGAGCCAGCAGATGAATGCTTAACGTTTAATACTTTTTTGTATCGGCTGTACTTTTCAATGGTGGGCATAAGAGGGTTGCCATGTTTGTAATCATAAAGTTGAGCTGTTTTAAAGGCTACTTTATCTACGCCTAGCTCCTTACCAAGTGCTTTTACTTCTTCTATTTGATGCTCGTTAGGCTTAACTACTAAAAACTGAAAAAAAATATAAGGGGTTTTAGACTTAAGTTTCTTCTTCCAATTAATAATGTTTTTAGTGCCTTCCATTACTTTCTCTAGGCTACCACCAACTCTATAGCTTTCGTATGTTTCTTGCGTGGTGCCGTCAATGGAAATAATCAATCGGTCAAGCCCTGATTTAATGGTTTTCTTAGCGTTTTCATCAGTTAGGTAGTGTGCATTGGTGCTTGTGGCGGTGTAAAGGCCTTTGGTTGAGGCATATTTTACTAATTCGGTAAACTCAGGGTGCAAATAAGGCTCTCCTTGAAAATAGAGCAATAAATAAGAAGCCGTTTGATATGATTGGTCAACCGTATTTTTAAATAGTGTAGTGTTAAGCATACCTGTAGGGCGTGTAAAAGAACGTAACCCACTTGGGCACTCGGGACAGCGTAAATTGCAGGAGGTGGTTGGTTCAATAGAAATACTTATCGGTGAGCCCCAAATAATTGGCTTTTTTAACCATAACGAAACATAATAACTGGTAGTTATTAAAATTAAATTCTTAATTCTGGAGAAAGTAAGTTTCCTTACCCAATTCAAGCTATCTGTAAATTGTGGTGTTAACATTTGGCATCCAAGCTAGTAAAATTTATGGGCACAAATACAGAAATGGAGTAAGTTTCACCAATAATAGTTCAAGTTTCTTTGAGCGTTTAATCCAAGCTAGCTACTTTTATTGTTTAGGTTGTTTCTAAATTAAATCAGAGATATTGATTATGAGAAAAACGCTGACCATATTTTTTTTATTTCTTACAATAGGAGTTAATGTATTTGCTCAAAAATTAAGCCCCCAAGCTACGGTTTCTATATTAACCATTGAGCCTGGGCAAGAGGAACTATTTGCAGCATTTGGTCACTCAGCTATAAGAATTCAAGACCCTGCCAATGGCATTGACAAAGTGTATAATTACGGCACCTATTATTATAATCAGCCTTATTTCTACCTCAATTTTGCCAGAGGCTACTTACTTTATGGCTTATCCGTAAGAACCTATGATAGGTTTAAAGGCTATTATGCTTATTTTAATAGGGAAATTAAAGCCCAGTTTTTAAATCTTTCTTTGGTTCAAACTCAGGCCATATTTGATTATATGGAGAATAATGCAAAGCCTGAAAACAGCATGTATTATTACGATTACTATTATAATAATTGTGCAACCAAAATTAGAGATGTTTTTATTGAGGTGCTAGGAGATGATTTTACAATTCCTGCTCAATTTGTAGAGCAACCGGGAAAATCGATACGTAACCTTAATGATGACTATATCCAAGATTCCTTTCCGTGGGGTAAACTTGGCATAGACCTTTGTTTAGGTTTACCTATCGATAAAATAGCTTCAGATTATGAATATATGTTCCTTCCCGACTACCTCTATGAGGGGTTTGAAGTGGCCAAGATAAAGAGAGATAGTATTTGGGTGCCATCTGTAGCTAAAGAAAAAATTATTTTAGCTTCTCGACCAATGGATGAGCCAAAAGTTTGGTTTACCCCTTTTGTAGCGTTTAGCTTACTATTGGTATTTGGCATTTTACTTTTACTAATTCAAATTAGAACAGGACGAAAATTTAAGTTATTCGATTTTCTACTGTTTTTTGTTATTGGAGCTATTGGTCTGCTTTTATTCTTACTTTGGGTTGCTACAGATCATAAAGCGGCAGCCAACAATTTTAATTTGTTATGGGCTTTACCCACACATTTAATAGTAGCATTTGCCCTACTTCGCAAAAAAATAAAGAGATGGGCAAACTGGTATTTTGCGCTATTAATCCCCTTTTTATTGGCTGTAATGATTTTTTGGAAAATTTTTCCGCAAGATTTGAACGAAGGGTTCATTCCTATTGTATTTTTGATGGTAGTTAGATCGATTGCCATAATATTAAGAAAATGAAAAAACAGTTAATTATTGTATTAGTTAGTATTGCTAGTTTAAATACGTTTGCACAATCAATAGATAAAGCCACTGAAATAAATGGGTTATCACTTGGCATAAGTATGGGTGAATTTGGAGATGATTTATTTTTAATAACTGGAGATGAACCAGCTTACCAAGAAGCACCAAGTTTACAGTTTACGCTTAAGCGAAAAATTAGGTTGGGAATTAGAGATGCTTCTTATCAAGGGGATGAATACAGAAACTTTGGAAATTTTAACGCTTCCAACATTACACTTCAATTTTATGAAGATAAGCTTTTTAAGATACAATGGACTTTTAGAAACCGACAGGCTTTAATGGATACCTATAATTATTTGTTAGATACTTATGCTGATAAATTTGGATCATCAAAAGAAGAGGTATTCGATGATTTTAGGCAGGTTGAATGGCAGGGAAAATCGAAATACTTACAGGTTTTTATGGATACTGAATCGGATGTTACCTTAGTATTTGAAGATGCAAAAGCAGCAAAACGTGTTCAAAAAGTGCTTGCAAAATCGAAGTAAAGAAATAGTTTCATAGCCAAATTAATGTTTAATTTTAAAGAAGCTCAACTTGAGCAGTTGGCAATACACTTTATAGGCAATGCCGCAGATGAGGAAGGCATGAACCTTTCGAAACAGCTTGTGCAAGTAGATGAAGACATTACCACCTTACTTAAAACGTATTTTCTAAAGCCATTTAAAGAGCAAGAGCTTTATACATTTCATCACGAATCAGACCTTGATTTAAATGAGGTTTTTCATTACACTTCTGCTATTTTTAGTGACCCAAACAGTCTTTACCTGCAATCTATAAACATTGCCAAACATTTATATGAGTCTTCTTCTCATCCCAATATTAAACATGGTGAACTATACATTGCTTATTTTGATGAATGCATAATTAATGGTGAAGTAGTAGAGGTGTTGGGTATTTTTAAATCAGAAAATAAGGATACTTACCTAAGGGTATATCCTCAGGAAGAAGGATTTGGGCTCGAAGGAGAACAAGGAATTAATATTAATAAATTAGATAAAGGGTGTTTAATTTTTAATACGGAGAAGGAGTCTGGTTACAGAATAGCCGTAGTTGATAATACAAATAAATCCAGCGAAGCACAGTATTGGATTACCCAATTTTTGCACATTACTCCAAATGAGGATAGCTATTATCATACAAAAAACTATATTTCGCTGTGTAAAGATTTCGCTGAGGAGGCTTTTCCTGAAGCCGATAAAGTTGATAAAATTGATTTGGTAAATAATGCGGTTGAATTCTTTTCAAAAAAAGAATCGTTTAATATAGAAGAATTTAACAACGAAGTAATGCAAGATGAAACGATGATAGAAAAGTTTCAGAGCTATAAGGATACCTTTCAAGAAACCAACGATGTGCCTTCTTATGATGAGTTTGATATTTCTAAACAAGCAGTAAAACAGAGTAAGCGAGGTATTAAATCGGTGATTAAATTAGATAAGAATTTTCATGTTTATGTACATGGCAATAGGCAGAATATAGTACGTGGGTTCGATGAGCAATTAGATATGAACACCTACACTCTCTATTTTAAAGAAGAGAGCTAGTCCATATTGGGCTAAAAAAGCAAATTTTTACTCTTATTTAACCGATTCCAATACAGTTCTAAAAGCTAAGACTTTGTCACCAAATTTACTGCTATGCTTGGCCTGCAGTTCTTGTGCATGTTTTGCTTGGTATTGCTGTAATTTACCCATGGAAGTCGTAAAATATTGCACAGAGAAAGTTAACTCACTTTCCTTTTGAAGAAGCACCTTGTAAATCTCATAAGAGCTGAACAAACCCGTTGTCATAACTTCGGCAATATGTGTTTTTTTCATCCAATCTAACCACTCATCTGCTATTATAGCATTTACCGAAATCGTTACGTTATATAAAATCATTTTATTAAAAATAGTGATACTACAATTGACTGATACTTAGAGGAATAAATAATAATAATTAAATTATATAATTAAACCGCTTACCTTTTAACTTAACAACGAATAAACAAACACTAAAATAGTATTTTTCTACGAAAGGGTTAAATTTATTTGTCTTAGACTAAAAATCTATTAGCAATTTTTATTGAGTTCTTCACAAGTATGTTATTTCTTTGAGGTCATTTCAGTTTACTCCCTCAATAGTATTTTAAAATAATAAAATTATTTATGTTGTTGGTTGGATATCTTGTTGCATTAGTAATTTCGTTTTACCTCTTGGCAGAGGTGAGCGACAAGTATTTTGTTGTCTCTTTAGATAAGCTTTCGCAAAAATTTAATATGAGCCACGATATGGCCGGAGCCACTTTTATGGCTATTGGGTCGAGTGCTCCAGAACTATTTGTTTCTATAATTGCTTTGGTAAGACCGGGCGGCCATGAAGATATTGGAGTTGGAACAATTGTTGGGTCTGCCTTATTTAATTTACTTGTTATTGTAGGTGCAGCAGCGGTTGTAAAAAATGCAGTTATTGCTTGGCAACCTGTAATTAGAGATTTATTGTTTTATGCTATTGCCATTTTAGGTCTGTATTATGTGCTCTATAACGGAAAAATTGAACTTTGGGAAGGACTACTGTTGATTTTATTTTATGGTGGATATCTTTTTGCCGTACTTAAATGGCGGAAGTGGTTTAATTATAAAGAGCTAGACGAGGATCCTGAGGAAGAAGAGGATGAGGAAAAAACCGGTTGGCAGGTAATCTTTAAGCCATTGGATTGGTTTCTGTCAAAATTCTTCCGTCACCCGGATCATTTTATCTCAAATTTTGCTTTGTCCATTTTAATGATTGCTTTCTTATGTTGGATTTTGGTAGAAAGTGCCATTGGCATTTCGCATATACTTGATATACCTGAGGTAGTAATTGCATTAACTGTATTGGCCGTTGGTACTTCAGTTCCTGATATGGTTTCGTCTGTGATTGTAGCAAAACAAGGCAGAGCAGGCATGGCAGTTAGCAACGCTATTGGAAGTAATATTTTCGATATTTTTATCGGGTTAGGAGTGCCTTGGTTCATTAAATCTTTAGTAACGAAGAAAGCCATATTTTTTGATATAAAAGGCTTAGATGTTTCGGTTGGCTTATTATTTGGCTCTGTTCTATTAATACTATTTTTCTTAGTTTGGAAAAAGTGGAGATTGACTCAAAACTTAGGCTTCACGCTTATTCTTTTGTACATATTATATGTAATATGGGAAATATTTAGGGTTTATCTTCCTGATGGAGCCTTTATGGAGTTTCTGAATATGCAATCCTTCTTATAAGCAACAGGAAAAGCCTCAAATACTAAATTTGAGGCTTTTTTGTGAAAATTACTTTTATAGATTACAGTTCCTTTTTGGCTACATCAGGTATAATTCCCATATTATACCAGGCAAAGGAGTACCTATCTGCTGCTTGCTCAATATACTTAGAAGTTGGTGTGCCAGCACCGTGCCCTGCATTGGTTTCTATTCGAATTAGCACAGGGTTTGAGCCTAATTGGTTTTCTTGGAGCGTTGCTGCGAATTTAAATGAGTGCGCAGGCACTACCCGATCGTCATGATCGGCCGTTGTTACCATGGTGGCCGGATAGTTAGCTGGTTTCAGGTTATGAACAGGAGAATATCCTTTAAGGTATTCAAACATTTCTTTAGAATCGTCAGCGGTTCCATAATCATAGGCCCAACCAGCACCTGCTGTAAATTGGTGGTAACGTAACATATCCATTACACCAACGGCAGGAAAGGCTACTTTTGCAATATCGGGTTGTTGTGTCATTGTGGCTCCAACTAATAATCCTCCATTCGATCCTCCCGCTATTGCTAGATAATCACTTGAAGTATAATTTTTATCTTTTAAGTACTGCGCTGCTGCTATAAAATCATCAAATACATTCTGTTTTTGCATTTTTGTTCCTGCAATATGCCATTTTTCACCATACTCGCCACCACCTCTAAGGTTAGGCTGTGCATAGATGCCCCCATTTTCTAACCAAATAATTCTACTGGTACTAAACGAAGGAGTAAGGCTTATGTTAAAGCCCCCATAAGCATATAAGTAGGTTGGGTTTTTGCCATTTAGTTCAATCCCCTTTTTATATACAATAAACATAGGAATTTTAGTTCCGTCTTTGCTCTCATAAAAAACCTGTTCTGTAACATAGTCATCTGGGTTAAATGCCACTTTTGGTTTAATGTACAGGGTGGATTTTCCTGAGTTTATATCATAACTGTAAATGGCTGGTGGTGTGGTAAACGAAGTAAACGTGTAATACAAGGATGTGTCTTCTTTTAAAGCTCCAAATCCATAAGCACTACCTATACCAGGCAATTCAACCTCTCTATCTTTGGTGCCATCCATTAAATACTGTACAATTTTAGCTTTTGCATCAACTAAATACCTTGCAAAAATTTTGCCTCCTCCTGTAGAAGAACTTAATACATTTTTAGTTTCAGCTATAACATCAATCCAGTTTTCAGGGGTTGGATTAGCCGCATTTACTTTAACCAATCTATTATTGGGGGCATTAAAGTCGGTATGAATAAAAAGCTCATCTCCTTCGTTTTCAAGTATATAGCTATTATTATCAAAATTATCTACTACAGTTATAAGGGCTGGGTTATTCAGTGCCAAATCCATAAAATACAATTCGTTTCCTGAAGTACTTTTGGCAGCAGAAATTACCAGAAATCGTTCGTCTTCCGTAAGGTAGGCACTCACATATCTTCTTTCTTGCTGGTCTCCCCCAAAGATTAATTGATCCTTAGTTTGAGCTGTACCTAGTTTGTGGTAATAGAGTTTATGTTGTTGTGTTTTACTCGAAAGTTCACTTCCTTTTGGCTTATCATAACTGCTATAGTAAAAACCATCTGTGCCTTTCCAGGCTAAACCACTAAACTTAATATCTTTTAATGTGTCGCCAAGAATCTCTTTAGTTTCAGTGTTCATAATTATTGCTTTACGCCAATCAGAGCCACCTTCCGAAATTTGGTAAGCAACTAAAGAGCCGTCTGCAGTAAAGCTGGTTCCAGCTAAAGAGATGGTTCCATCTTCTCTAAAATTATTAGGGTCAAGAAAAATTTCTTCAGCGCTAGAACCCACCTTTTTACGATAAAGTACGTTTTGGTTTTGCAATCCATCATTTCTATAGAAATACTCCCAACTGCCGTGCTTAGTAGGAGCATATACGCGTTCATAATTCATAAGCTCTTCTAGCCTAGTTTTAACTTTATCTCGGTATGGAATATGATTTAAATAATCAAAAGTGACTTCATTTTCGGCTTTAACCCATTCACCTGTTGCCTCAGAAGTATCATTTTCTAACCAACGGTATGGGTCGGCCACTTCTACACCAAAATACGTATCAACATGATCGGATTTTGTTGTAACAGGGTAGTTTGTCATAGGTTTATCATCGTTTTGTGTACAAGAAATGCTAGTTAAAATCATCCCAACAATCAGATATTTAAGAGTTTTCATAATTTGTGAATTTAGTCTATCAATTTTACAAGTATTAGTTATGTTATAAAACTAATATTATGCAAGCGGAATGAATTTGTGATGGCAATAGGATTTGATTTGGAAAGAAATTGCTAAATTGTGTTTTAAAGAGATAAATCAAAATATTACTTTACTTCATTAATGGAAGTCAATCCTTCAAATAGCGGCTGGTTATCAGAGTATTTAGAGTACCGAAAAACGATTTTTCAATCATTTTTAAAGGATACGGCTTCGGATAGTCATCCAGAACATTCGATGTATAGAATATTGCAGCCCTCTGGCATTTTATATGGGCACCCGCTTAAAAATGATAGTGTAGCGGACACCACCGAACTTAATAAACTCAAGCTATTAATGGCCGAGAGCCTCATTAGTGGTTCTTTAATTTATCATCAGCAAGAAATAAATAGTGAAGACGATTTTTCGGATGTGATTATGAAGACGGTTCATAAAATAGGCGATTTTTATAATAAAGTCTATCCTGAGCTATCGGTTTCTAAACACACATTTTTAGGAAAGAAAAAATCTCCGTTAGAGATTGCTGAAAAAATATTAGAGAAACGGGTACGAAAAACCAGTAAAAAGCGAACTAACTATTGGGTTCAGTTTTTCGATAATATTATACTTTTCCTTGACATATACTTTTTTGGGCAATGGATGCACACAAGTTCCGAAAAAATGATTGCAGAATTTTTTCAGCAGGAAAAAGAGGAGTTACGGTTGAGTATAATTAAGGTGATGTCTGCTGCGGCTCATGCCAATAAAAATATAGAAGAGGAAGAGCAGGCCTTGTTCGATTTCTTTTTAAAATCCTCACATTTATCGCCACGCCAAAAAGAAGAAGCTCGAAAAGACTTTAAGAAAGGAATTAGCTTGACAGATATTTACATTCCAAACCAAAACTCGTGGTTGTTAAAAAAGTTTTTTCTTGAATTAGCCATTTTAACAGTTTGGGTTGATAGAAAACTGGAGGATTCGGAAATGGTTTTTTTAAAGGCATTCACTAAAAAAATGGGCTTTTATGAAGATGATTTAGAAAATAGCTTACTGGCGGTTGAAGGGTTTATTCTCGAAAATTGGGAGCAACTAAACCATTTAAGAAAAGGACATGATCTTACAGAAATTAGTACAGAGTATTTAAAGCGTGTTAAGCTTACAACAGACAAAAATGCCATTAGAATAAACGATGAACTAAAAAAGAATACGAACTTAAGTAAGCTGCTGGTAAAGTCTAAATCTGAGAGCTTATCAAAGGAGGAGGAAAGACAACTTCATGATGGGCTAATTAGTGTGTTAAAAGCAGTGCCTACTTTTGTTATTATTGGTTTACCGGTTTCGTATTTAACGCTACCTATGTTATTAAAGATATTGCCAAGTGAGGAGCGGACTCCTCGTTTTAGTTAAAAAGCTCAACCTAAGTAACTGTAAATAAATTTAGAATGACCATGCTTGATTATTATTTTGATGTTAAATTGGTATTACAACAGTTTTGTACTTCATTGAATCAAGAAAGATGGTTTTGTTAAAACCAGTGGTTGTCAATGAGTCAACAAATAGCAAATTCCCTCTTTTATTTACCCATAAATGTACTTCGAGCTGAGTTGAATAAATCAAATTATCATTTTTCACAATGGCATAAACTTGCCTTATTTCATTCATTGATTTTAGGTACTTGATTTCTAACTTTTTAATTGTTGTAAGGGTTTCTGGCTTGGCTGTGTAGGTTGTTTTTAGCAAGTTGCTAAACTCATCAGAAAGGTGTTCTTCTACCAAATACGCATCTGCCAACGATGGTTTATTAATTGTGCTTACAAGTAGAGGAGAGAGCTCCTTAGCCCAAAATAACGAATCGGAATGCTTGATTAATACAGATTCGCTAACGCCATTAACTTCCATTATTTTAGTTACTTGTGTGCTGGTTTTTGCTTGCGCTGATAATAGCTCTTGTGTAAAACTAGGCAAATCAAAATACTTATTTATGGCTTCTTTTTCAGAAATAACCGATTGGCAACCTGCCAGTAGCAAAAATAGGATTATGGAATTACGCATTATGAAACCAAAATTTTGCCAGTCATTTCTTTAGGAATTTCCTCACCCATAATAGTAAGAATAGTGGGAGCCAAATCACCGAGTTTACCATCTTTAATTTGATAAACAGAATCATTTGAGGCTAAAATGCAGGGTACTAAATTAGTAGTATGTGCCGTATTGGGCGATCCATCAGGGTTTACCATAATATCAGGGTTGCCGTGGTCGGCAATTATTATAATATCATAATCACTTGCTAAGGCTGCAGTAACCACTTTCTTTGTTTCTCCATCTACCGTTTCACACGCTTTTACAGCGGCTTCAAAAACACCTGTGTGGCCAACCATATCGGGATTGGCAAAATTGAGGCAAATAAAATCGGCTGATTTGGTTTCTAGCTCAGGAATTATTTTTGCACTAATGTCGGCAGCGCTCATTTCTGGTTGCAAATCGTAGGTGGCCACTTTGGGTGATGGGCATAAGAGCCTAGATTCACCCTCAAACGGCTCTTCTTTACCACCCGAGAAAAAGAAGGTTACGTGCGGATATTTTTCCGTTTCTGCAATTCTTATTTGTTTTAACCCTTTAGAACTGAGCACTTCTCCTAAGGTGTTTACCAAGTTGTCTTTATCATACGCTACTTTAACACCTATAAAACTATCGTCATAATTGGTCATAGTAACATAGTATAAGGTTAGTTTCGTCATTTCCTGATTTGGAAAATCCTTTTGAGTAAGAGCTTGTGTTATTTCTCTCCCTCTATCCGTTCTAAAATTAAAGTTAATTACTACATCTCCCTCTTTAATAGGCTCCGTATCTGCAACAATAATGGGTTTAATAAACTCATCTGTTACACCCTCATTATAGGAATTTTTGATAGCTTCTTTCCAGTTGGCACTAGTTAGGCCAAGAGCTTTTGTCATGGCATCGTAAGCTAATTTTACACGCTCCCAGCGGTTGTCTCTGTCCATTGCAAAATATCGCCCGGTAATGGTGGCTATCTTACCCACTGTAGCATTCATGTGCTCTTCGAGCGAGGTTAAAAACCCAAGTCCGCTCTTAGGGTCAGTGTCTCTTCCATCGGTAAAGGCATGCACATAAACATTGCTTAACCCTTGTTCACTTGCAACTGTACATAGCCCTTTAAGGTGGTTAATATGTGAGTGCACCCCGCCATCAGACACCAAGCCTATAAAATGTACATTTTTATTATTTTGTTTGGCAAACTCAAAAGCAGTTTTAATTACTTCATTTTGGGCAATAGTACCGTCTTCTACTGCTTTATTAATTTTTACTAAATCTTGATACACCACACGTCCGGCACCAATATTCATATGGCCAACTTCAGAGTTGCCCATTTGTCCATCGGGTAAGCCAACAGCTAACCCGGAGGCTTCTAATTTTGAATGAGGATATGTTGATAGTAAACTATCTACAAAAGGGGTATTTGCTGCGTCTATGGCAGATACAGATTTGTTTTTGGCAATGCCCCAACCATCCAAAATCATTAATAAAACTCTCTTTTTCATTTCAATATTCTCTAAAATCCTTTTACGATATATAAACCCGAGCATATTCGGGTTGCAAATATACATATAGAAGAGTAGCTTTGTTTAGACAATTAAATTAGAAAATAGTACAATTTAGCCATATAAACCTTATGAAACGATCAAATGCATGGTATTTACTATTAGTTGCTTGGTTTGTGATGATTACCTTTTCTGTTTCGGCTCAAAATGAAACGGTTGAACAGGTTAAGTTGGTGTTGGAAATAGGTAATGCCAATGAACTTTCTAAATTTTTAAACGATAAAGTCGATTTGAATATTGATGGTAAAGAAGGTACGTATAGTCACTCACAGGCAGAAGGTGTTTTAAAAAACTATTTTAAAGAAAATCCGCCAAAGTCATTTCAGATTAATCATGAAGGTTCTTCCGAAAATGGCCTTATTTATGCTATTGGAGAGTATCAAACAGTAGAGACTTCTTTTCGGGTTTGGATCAGGCTGAAAAAAGTGAATGAGCAATTCAAAATTCATGAAATGAGTTTTGTGAAGGAATAAGTTCTACCGATTATCGTTAAAAATAACTCCCCATATCCTGTTTCTGTTTATTGTTAGTTTTGTGTTTTCGGGGCAATTTTATCAAATTAACAGATTCTTCACCTTGTTCGCAATGACGTTTAACCTGACATGAATTACAAAACGGAGGAAGCCATTTCTAAATTTATTACGTCTGCATTGCAAGAAGATGTAGGCTCAGGTGATTACTCTTCTTTGGCAGCCATTCCTGTAGGTGCAAAAAACACTGCCCAGTTAATTATGAAAGATGATGGCATAATTGCGGGGATTGAGATTGCTGAAAAAATATTTAAAAGAGTTGACTCTTCCTTAGAGGTTTCATTCCATTATAATGAAGGAGATGTAGTGAAGAGCGGAGATGTTGTTTTTGTGGTTAATGGCAATGCCCAATCGATTTTAACAGCCGAGCGATTGGTGCTTAACTGTATGCAGCGTATGAGTGGAATTGCCACTTACACCCATTATTTAACAACTCTTATTTCTGCCCATAAAGCCCAACTATTAGATACGCGCAAAACCACACCTAATTTTAGAATGCTCGAAAAATGGGCAGTATTGATTGGTGGTGGTCAAAATCATCGGTATGCTTTATATGATATGATTATGTTAAAAGATAATCATATTGATTTTGCAGGAGGCATACCCAAAGCCATTGAAGCTACCCAAAAATACTTGGAAGAACATAAACTTAACTTACAAATAGAGGTAGAAACCAGGTCTTTATATGAAGTGCAACAAGTGTTAAAAACGAGAGGTGTTGATTTTATTATGCTCGATAATATGAGCCCCGAGTTAATGCAAGAAGCAGTAAAGTTGATTGATGGGCAATTTAAAACAGAAGCCAGTGGAGGCATTACCGAACAAACCATTGAAGCCGTAGCTGCCAGTGGTGTTGACTATATATCAGTAGGAGCACTTACCCATAGTTATAAAAGTTTAGATATGAGTTTGAAGGCCATTTAACTAATACTGTTACAGTAATATTCAATTAAATCTATATCTAATTCCCCAACTTCCTCTTAACACAACCGAATCTCCTATTAGAGGGGCTATCTCTATTTGAAATCCAAATTGCTTCGTGGAAAGTGGGTATATGTTTAAGCCCATAGGAACTACAATTCCAGCAAAAGATTCTATTCTGCCACCTAGGCCTGCATACACCTCAAACTCTTCTTTGTTTAAAATATCATAAGTTGCAACCAATTCTAAGGAGGTGTCAGCAAAAAAATTATCTGTTCCAATTCTTAGCTCTGGTCTAAACTTTTCGCCAAATTCATAGTTAACACCAATAAAAGGCAGATTAGATTGGTGATAAGCCACTCCCAATTGTGCAAGTGCGAAGGTGGGAAGTATTAAAAATAGAAATGTTGATAAAAGTAGTTTCATTAATTTCTTGATCTTAGTTTAAATATTGTATTGTCCATACTTCTACCATCAAATCTATAAATCAAATTACTCTAATCAAATAAAAAATTGTGATTAATAAAGAATTATTGATATGCAGGAGCATAGAAAGTATTGTTTTTTTATATGTTTTTACTCAAACCTCATCTTCTAAATAACTAGCTTTGCGCTTTATTGATAATATATTATTTGGAATGATTGTTAAAACGAAAAAATACAAGCTCGAAACGGGTACTTATATAAAATTGGCCATGACCAATATACTAACCAAACAATGGTGGGTTGGTTTAATTGCCTTGGCACTTTGTAGTGGTTACTTTTTTATACCCAACACCTGGTGGTTTTGGGGTACAGCCATTGCCGTAATTATTTATTTATTGTTTTGGCTTATACAATTTGCTGGAGTAACTCAGTTGGAACAAACAAAAATTTTATTCGATAAACTAGCCTATGAGATCAACTCTCAGCAAATAATGATAAAGTTGAGTTCTAAGCAAGGTATGCCTATGAAATGGGATCAAATAAAAAAAGCCAAAATAACCAAAGATGCCATTGTGCTAGTGGTAAATAATGCACAATTAATGCATTTCCCATTCAAAATATTTAAAACAGAGAACGAACGCAAGTTTGTGGAGACTATCCTTAAGCGTAAAGGGTTGATAAAGGAATAGAGATTCTTCGGGCAAAGCCTTCTGAATGACGTTTCGCATTGGAGTTTTTATTAACAAGTGGAAACCGATAAATACAAAAAAGTCAAGCTCAAAATTGCTTCTTACTGTGCTTACCAAGAGCGGTGCCAGCAAGAGGTTAGAAACAAGCTTTATTCTTACCAGTTATTTAGAGATGAAGTTGAGGTGCTCATTGCTTGGCTTATTGAAGAGAATTATATTAATGAAGAGCGCTTTGCAACCACCTTTGCTGGGGGCAAGTTCAGGATAAAAAAATGGGGAAAGTTAAAAATTACCCTAGCGTTAAAACAAAAAGACATTTCTGAGTATTGTATTAAAAAAGCGATGCAAGAAATTGATTTGGAAGATTATTTAGCAACTATTAAAGCTTTAGCAACCAAAAAACTAAACGAGTATTCCCTTCGCATTTCTAATGAATACCAATTAAAAGATAAAACGGCCAAGCACATTATTTCTAAAGGATTTGAACCAACATTAGTGTGGAAAGTGCTTAAAAGAGGATAATAGTTAGAAGTGTAGGCTATCCGACAATTGGTCTATTTAACTGCCTTTATCTTCTTGAGCTCTTGCTTTAAACAGTCAATTTTGTGATAGCCCTATGGCAGTAAAATAGGGCTTGTTTAAGATAAATCCGTATGAAGCTAATCTTGATTTTTAACACTGCTTTTCTTTTCGGTAGTAACTTATGCTCAAACTGATGAGCAAAGAAAAACTCATTTCAATACAAATACCCAGAATGTAGTAAACGATGGCTACGACCCTGTAAACCTGAGTTTGGGAAGGAATAGCTGCCAGAAAATAAAATAGTAGGTAAGCTACTTTAATGGTAAGCCACTAAAAGGAAAAGAAGAAAATTGGAGTATAGAGGTATAGTTTATTGGTTTGTTTCTGCTGAAAACAGGAGGAAATTTACTAATGACCCTAAAAAGTTTGAACCACAATATGGAGGTTGGTGTGCCTATGCGCTAGTGTTAAGTCAAGCATACTTTAGCCGAACCAAACTTTAATCTTTTTGCTCTATACTTCTTTAAAAAATACTTCCGTAGCTATAGCTAGTGTAAAGAATCTTTAAAAGTCGAATTATTTGGATTATAAGTCCAGTCAAACGGCTTGGCTCTTGTAAGATTATAAGTTTTGATGTATTCCATTAGTTGATCAATTAGTTGC
>JAMOMJ010000113.1 GCA_027067135.1 Cyclobacteriaceae bacterium | reverse complement strand
ATAGCCGATTTCTATAAACTCAACCTCATACCTTGCAGAAATGTCAAGACAAATCTTTTTTAGTGTTTCTCCAACTTTCTCACTAATTGCTTTTCTTCTATACTTCAATGGAAACACTAAATGATATAACAGCAATGTCTTATTGTGGCTTTTTAATATATGATCACTCACTTAGCTAACGTACGCTTTTTCAAAGCGTCTCGATCAAACTTTCCTCTACACTCCAAGGCAGAGCCTCGGAGAATTTCTGTGAGTAAATTACTAACCTGAACCCGAATTATGTATGCATTGAAGATTTGTAGTAAAAACTCTAAGTGGAATAGAATCCTAATGCAAGGGTTTTAGCATGCCCTATTTTAGTTGATGATTGGATAGCCTTTCCGGGAAAACCAATAATTTATAAATAGGTAACACTTCGCAGGTACTTTCATCTATGGTTTCATTTTCATCTAAAATGGCAGCGTAATTCAACCCTAAGTGTTTTGCCAAAAACTTATAAACAACGGCTCGTTTTGATGGCCCGTAATCATGCACCTCATCTTCTAAATGTACATTTTCAACCAGATTTTCTTTATTATATAATTTATACACAGCTTTTATATATGGATATTCAACTCGAGGGGTGTTCAATGTCCAGTCGCCTCCATCCGAAACCATTAACATGGGTCTGGGAGCTGCAGTTGCAGCTATTTCAACATTACTGGTTTGGTGCTTACTGCTTTTATGTATGGGCATACCGCTTTCGCACCCACAACCTCCGAAAAAATGTGCTGAAATTTGTACAACAGGTGCCGATACTGCTATTCTTTGATCTATTGCTGTTAGTAAAAAGGTTTGTGTGCCCCCTCCTGATGCTCCGGTCATTCCTATTCTGTAAGGGTCAACCTCGTTTAACGATACCAAATAGTCTACTATTCTTGAACTATTAAAAAGTTGAATCTGCAAGGCATTAGAGTCATTATGGTTAAATTGGTAATTTTCGCCATACCCAACCATATCATAGGCAAAAACTATGGCACCCATTTTTGCAAGTGCCGCACATCTTTTTTGAAAGTTGGCTCTAAATCTACCATAATTACCTGGGTAGTACCAGTGCCCATGTGGACTTAAAATAGCAGGTACTCTACCTGTAATAGTATCAGGTTTGTATAAATTTCCAGTAATATATGTACCGCTAATTCCTTCGATAGCAATATTTTCAACAGTATAGCCATCCATTTCATTTTTATCCCAATGGATGATTGTATTGAAGGGTTTATCTTTGTATTCCTCTAATAATTTAAACAACCCTGATCCCTTTAAAATACCATCAATAATAAGTTGTTTCCTTTCTTCCCATTCTTTTTTGTTTGTATAGGTTGATTTAGCCTTGGCTAAGGCTACAACTGCTTCTGGTTGTGTATAATAATCGCCCATACACAAATTTTCTCTTTGGGCAATGCTTTGAAAACCGAAAGCTAAAATCAAAAAAAACAATAGTAATTTTTATGTGTTTTTTCTCCATATCAAGATTTTATTAAGTTATATGTTATACTATTTAATAATGCTTTATTCTTTAATTACTTTTTTTATAGCTATTCTACCATTTTTAGAAATAATTTGTACATAATAAATAGCGGAAGGAAGGCTTGAAATATCTATTTTATTCGAAACTTCCTCTTTCACTTGTTTTCCTAATTCATTGTATATAATTATTTTTTTTATCATATCACTTTCCAAGCTAACAGTAAAGCTATCAGACGCAGGGTTTGGAAAAAGAACAATATTATTGTTAAATACTGAATCATTAGTTGATAAAATTGGAGAATATAAACCACCGGCTAATTCATTTATATATTCTTCAATGGCAGTATAACCAGAAGCCATAATTGTATTATTATCTGCTACAGAAGGGTTTAGGCCATTTGCATTTTCCCAGTTGTCGGGCATGCCATCATTGTCAGTGTCAATAGGAGCAAGTAAGTTTTGAAATGTTGGGAAATCATCAGGAAAAACAACATTAGACAGTCGGTCTCCTGTGGTATTAATAAAATCATTGATAACTCTAATATCAATAGCATCTTGTACTGGTAAAGTTGCTCCTACATTAGATAAAACTTCATTAGCATAGCTATCACTCATGGTGGTTGTAGTAATTGCTGGAGTTGACCAACGAGTTGTTTGTTGGAAGCCAATAGGTAATGCTTCATTTCGCCAAGAATATCCAACATTCCACTGTGGATCAGTTTGGCTTAATCGTGTAGAGCCAATATTACCGTTTACATATAATAATTGCACTTCCGGGGCTTTTTGCTGATGTATTACTTCAAATGAATAACTGTTTGAGCTTGCTCCTTGTTTTGCGTAATTATGCACCCAATTAACCTTTGGGGTACCCTCACTTCCCATAGACAGGCCTCCTTTCCAATTATATACTACATTATTGACCACATCAACCGTCATTGTATAATCACTTGGAGTATAGATTAATGGGTTTCTATCGGTATTATGTGCAATATAATTGTGATGAATTGAAACGGTATTTGGGTCATTATACTTCCCAGAGATCATGAGACCTTTGCTATGTTCTCCCTTGGGATGTCCGGCATTCATAAGCCCTTCAGAAATAATACTATTTTGTATGGTGAGATTTTCCACCCCGCCAGAAACAGAAAACGTTTCATCTACTCCCCAACTAAATGAACAGTGATCCACAATAATGTTGTAAGATTCGTTAGGCCCCCAAGACCTTCCCCAAATACCAAAGGAATCTAATGTTTCCGGATCTGCTCCTTCTGCAATTCTGTGAGAACCAACTCTAAAGCGCATGTGTCTAATTATTACTTCATGTGTATTTACAAGTGTTGAATATCCTGTAACTAATATCCCTCCTGGCGATGTATGGCCTGCGATTGTTAAATATGGTTCTAAAATTGTAAGGCCACTTTCCAAGTTAATAATACCTGAAACTTCAAATACTACTATTCTGGAACCAGCAGTTGTAACAGCTTCTCTAAAGCTTCCGGAGCCACTGTCATTTAAATTTGTTACTTTAATAATTTGTCCACCTCTGCCACCTATGGTGTTGGCTCCGTAGCCTTCGGCTCCGGGAAACGCAACTTGCCCGTGCGTTGCCGTAACTGAGGTTAATAAAACAAAGAGTACTAACAGACACCACTTTTCAAGTTGGTGTTGAAAGTTTACATTTAGTTTACGTTTTGTTAGCATTTTTTTATTTTACTTTAGTTAGTGTTTATATTTTTTTTAATAGTTGTTTTTTTGGTTGCAAGAGAATTTTATGCAATAAAATCAGGTTTATTTACAGCCTGAAGCTACTTGATTAACAAAGATTTGCGAAAACATAAAGCCATAGAGGGAAGTTTATAATAGCTATTGGTTTGATTTTATCAACCTTACAAAATCATTATTTATGCCGGCCAGTATGCCTTTCTTTGCGGTTGCTCCCGTGCCCAGTTTAATGGCTTTAAGTTTTTTAACATCGCCTA
>JAMOMJ010000112.1 GCA_027067135.1 Cyclobacteriaceae bacterium | reverse complement strand
CAACGGTTTGTGCTATTTCAGCGGTTACTAATGCTTGTATTTCTGGCGTAGTATCAACTTCTGTTCCTGTTACAGCGTCTACTCTCCCATTTACATCATTAAGGTTTGCGACAGTAACACCTGTGACTCCAGCATCAATATAATCTTGCACTGTAGGAGCAGGATTACTACTGTTATTGGCATACGCTTCAATTTTATTCAAAGCAGTTTGTAATGCAGAGAGAGAAATTGTCCATCCAAATAATGTTTGAGATACAGCTAGTCCCGTACCATTTTGATCCGTTGCTGTAACGGTAATGGATGAATTTCCGGCTGCTGTTGGTGTACCTGAAATAATACCTGCTGGGCTTAGCGTAAGACCTACAGGAAGCGTTGATGATGTATAAGATAATGCATTGTTAGGTGCGCTGCCATCTTGGTCAGTAAAGAATGATGTGATATTTAAATCTGTGACTGGCGTACCAACCGTTCCTGACTGATCTGAAATTGTTCCTACTTTTGTAGGTGCTTCGTTTACATCTAATACAGTCACTGTAACTGTGGCAGTTGCTGTATTAGATGCAGCATCAGAAACGCCCACTGATAGTGAGTAGGAACTTGTTCCTTCATAATTAAGTTGGCTTGCATCTGCTACTGTTATTTCACCTGTTAAGTTATTTATCGCAAAAGCTCCTCCAATATTACCACCTTGAATACTATATGAAGTGACGGCTACGTTATCATTAGCAACTACTGTCCCTAAACTTGTTCCATTAGCAGAGTTTTCTGATATTGAAAATGATTGATTGCTGATAGTAGGTGCAGTTCCATCTAAAACACTCCAAACAAAACTTGCTTGACTTACATTTAAAGCAGGAGTTCCACCATCCGTTGCAGTAATTACAGGATTGAATGTCGCTATAGACGTTGGTGTTCCACTTATAATACCTGTATTTGAATTAAGTAATAAACCTGTGGGTAGCCCTGTAGCAGAATATGTTAGTGAATTAAAAGGAGCTGTTCCATCTGGATCAGTAAAGAAGCCTTGAATATCGATATTCGAAATTGCAGTTCCAAATGTACTTGACTGCAACCCAATTGTGCCTTGAGTAGTAGGTGCTTCATTTTCATTCGTAACATTAATGGTAACACTAGCAGTATTGCTAACACCCATTATATTCGTTGCTACAGCAGTACCCGAAAATGTAGTTACTGTTTCATAATCTAATATTGTTGTTGTTGTAATTGTTCCATTATTTGCTACTGCAAAATCACTTGAAAGTCCGCCGGATAAAGTAATTCCAGAAATTGCTGCACCTCCATTTGTAGTGATGCTTACACTCCCAACTGTTGTTCCAATTGGCAATTCTTCAGCTACTGACAGTGTTGTATTAGCTAACGTAGGAACTTCTGCCAACTTTGTAATAGTCAATGGTGTTGTTGTTGTTGATATATTAGCAGTTGCTGTTTTAGTTTGAATAGTAACGATTCTATTTGGATTAGGTTCATCTTCAGTACTTGATGAATACTGTACTGACTGTGCAATTGTTGACATCACAGCATCATCAATTGCTGTTTGCCCAAGAACACGAATATTATCAATATAAAGACTTGCTCCTACACCTAAATAACCTGAAGCATCATAGGTACCTGCTACAAATAAGAATTCATAAGTACCATCAGCTGGTATTGTGCCCGTGGCAGTTGTCCATGATTGAGTACTACCTCTTTGAGAGAAGAGTAAAGTCTTAGCATTTGTTGTTGTATTAACTAAATACCCCAAAACATCATACCAGTCCCCTCCATTTTGAGCGGCCCAATCAACATTAATTGTATCTCCAGCTAGTGCCGTGAAGGGGCTACTTGTTGCTGTTGGACCAAATTTAGAGCAATAGCCATCTGCGTTCTGACCAGCACCCGCCTGTTGAGAACAGCCCAGGTTACCATAATTATAAAGTCTTAATGAAGCACTGCCTGTACTAACTTCTGTAGTACTAATTTCAGATAGATTAGTTATTGAACCTTGACCAATCTTTATTGTTGCCGTACCACCACCATTTATAGCCGCTATATTTATACTTGTACCATCTAATCCTGTAGTATACTCAGAAGTATTAATTGTCCAGCCTGTTGCTGCTTCTTCAAAACCAGCATTAACTAATGGGCTGGCTAATACAATTCTTAAGGCTTGACCATTTTGGCCATTTTTTATGGCATCTATTGCACCAATTTTATCTGTTCCTGCTCCATTTCCTAAATAAACATCACTCCCTATAACAGATATTGCTCCTGCAACATTTGGTGTTGTATTTGATTTTAGACTTAATAAGTCTGTATTCGCTGCACTTGAGAGGGAAAATTCTAAATAACCATCTACATAATTAACACCATTTGTAAAAGTAATGTCACTATCTAATATAGTTGCTGGATTATTCTCGGTGTATGCCATTGGAGATACACCAGAAAAACTTGCCGTACCCGCATAAGCAAGACTCGTTATCAAAATACTTGCTGCCACTGTAGCAACTTTGCTAGTTGCTTTTCGTATAGTGCTTACTGATGCAATATTATCAGGTGCACTACCAAACCATAATTGCACCAAATTACCATTTACTTTGGTATGCGCATTAGATTTTTGTGTATTCAAGTAATTGTGTGATGAGTGAGTTTCATTTACATCTGTTTTCTTGGTTGACATGGTTTTCTCTCTATATGTTAATTTTAATTATTTTGAATTTCTTAAAGACAAGCTGCGCAGTTAAGAAGGAAATGTGCTACTTTTTGTTACAGCTTTAGTATTGTGACTACAGGCAGATATATCCTTGAATCTTGAATCTGGTGATGTTTAATAATTATTAGAAGATACATCTATTTTTATTTTTACAGGTTTAATAATAATTAATATTAGTTTTACTAATGCTACGCGTAATATAACTTTCCCTACCTGAACAGAATATTAATACCACCTTTTTTCTGTGTAATTTTCATACAGGTATTTGGTGGAATTATAAGGGCTAAAGGCAGAGTAATTTATGCTAAAAATACAGAAAAAACATGGTAGTAACCCTACTGCAATAGCCTTAAATGTTTTTTTGTAATCTAGCTTTTATAAAAGCTAATTTTTGAATTTAAATTAACTAAATTAATACCACCCCCCTTGTTTTTCGATGTTTTATACGAGGAAATACCTCTAAGAAAACACAAATCATTGAGCCGAGCGTATGCGAGACCATGTTGGAGCGTAGCGACGACTACCCGTAGGGTGCATAAAAAGAGGGGGGGATTATAATAAAAATGGCTATTTAAGGCTATTTTCAACCAATTCTGGCTTAATATAAGGCATTAAGAATGATTTATGCTCTTGAATTTCATCTAAAGTGAGTCCACTCATTTCATAAGGGAACACTAGCCAATCTTCTGTTTGGTGAAGTGTAAAATCAGGCTCAAAATCAACCACTTTATATGATGGGCGTTGCCAAAGCGTGGCAACCTTTATTTCTTTAGGCATATTACG
>JAMOMJ010000111.1 GCA_027067135.1 Cyclobacteriaceae bacterium | reverse complement strand
ATAATCCAACACGCCTATTGGAAATTGAAACTTAACAAGCTCTTTTAATACATCCTTTTCCATAACTCAAATATACTAGCCCCCCATAGATATTCTTTTGAGCCGTAAATTAGCGAAGGTCGGACGGCTTCTAAACGAATAGAAAGGTCGGACACCAGCCAAACTCGATAAACACCAATCCAACTATCGTCTGATCTATGGGTTGGGTCGGACAATAATCAGACCTAGATTAATTTATCCAGAACCGAATCTTGAATGACAGCATAAGATTCTTCATAGAATGTATTATTATTAATGCCTAGCAGTTCTCGGGCTATTGTATAATTGCACAGTGTTCCATTTCGATTCCCCAAGTAATCTTGAAAAGAGGAAAACTCCCAATCTTCCATTTTCTTCACTAATCCTGATTTTAGCGGGTTTTGATGAATATAATTAAAGCAAATAAAGGAGTAATCACCTGATTGAGAATTGTTGGTTAATAATTTAAACTTTGTTTTTTGTCTAAATAACGATCCACTTCTCTTATATTTTTTATTGAATTCATTTGCATACCCACTATTTAAAATCCTAAAAGCATTTGGTAGTTCTTGGCTTATTATATTGCCAAGTTTTACTGGCATACACGCTTTGGGGTTAGCATTTACCATAAAATGATAGTGATTTGGCATTAGGCAATAACAAATAATATCACTAACAGGTAGAACCCTTTTTCTTACCCGATTCAAAAAATACACATAGTCTGCCCTTTCTCTAAAGATTGCTTCTTGGTTATTTCCCTGACTATATATATGATAAAGTTGCTCGGGAATAATATGCATATACTAAAAATAGGATATTGAACAGCAAAATGAAAGTTCTACAAGTCAAGATGCAGATTTAACCCGTCTTAGCAAAGGTCGGACAATAGTCAGACACGCAGGAAACCGATCCGACTATCGTCTGATCTATGGGTTAGGCCAGGCGATAGTCAGACCGTAATAAACATTTAATATTTACAGAAAAATAATGCTACTATTGCAGCCTTTTATACACAGACACGGTGCTGCAAGGCTCACCAAACATTAAGCTAGCAACCACATGCTGCAATATCCTCACTAATTCAACATAAGCAGAAGTTGGAATGGAATTGCCGCTGCACCCTTTTACTACCACTTTGGCATCTTGATATTGGGCTATATCAAGTTTGCTCAAAGCAATGGTGAATAATTCTTTTTCTAATTCTGCTAGTGTGCCAAAAGTAATATGATTGGCAATAGGTGTTAGCTTAGAAGCAATGAGCATGAACGCCCAAGTAGGCACAATGGCACCAACTGAACAGGTAATGGCTACATTTTTACCTTTGTAAGCATTCCAATTATGGTCTTTTATAAACGCTCTAAAGTCCTTTTCCTTAAGAATGGTTTCCTGATATAAATTATCTTTAATATCAAAAATTATTCGTTCTCCTTTTGGATAGAATGTTTCTAAATCAAAAGAAATTATAGAGCTTCCAGCTACTCTATTTACGATTTCATTACTCATGCAAATAGGTTTTTAGGTTTAATGGCTATGAATTCCTTTAGGTACTCAGGCTCATAATAAGCAAGGTCTTCGAATGCTGAGTTTTGGAATTTTTGCCAAGCTAATTCCCCAACATGCACTGCTGAAATTGCTTGAACATCTAAAAACATAGCATTTTTATTGCTGCCAAGAAAAGGTTTGCATTTAGCCGATCCATTTCCAAAGAAAAGTATCTTATGTTCTTTCAACTCCTCTGAGAATGAGGTTTCATCTATAATTTTAGCTTCAGTTGGCTTAATAATATTCAAATTACTATCCATTAATAAGCTATACACTTCCATTCTACGGGCATCTAACATTGGGCAAAGTAATGTGTTACCAAAATTCATTTTTGAAACACCCAAGGCCATTGCTTCTAATGTATTAATAGCAATTAGAGGAATTTTTAAAGCATAGCACAACCCTTTGGCAGTAGATGTGCCAATGCGGAGTCCTGTATAGGAGCCAGGCCCTCCGGCAATGGCAACGGCTTTTAATTGTTTAGTGGTAATTTCTGCATAAGAAAGCAAATCGTTAATGAGTACAACCAGTTTTTCCGAATGTGATTTATCAACATAAAGTGTTGATTCTGCAAGCAGCACACCTTGATTATGCAATGCAACCGAGCAGATTTTGGTGGAAGTTTCAATGCTAAGTATCAAAGCTATTTTCTTTCTAAAAGGCTATTGTATTTTGCGGGGTCGTTTAGCAAAGCAATAGCTTCGGCCACATCATTATCGTGGGTAATTGAGCAAGCAATTTCGCCTTTTGTAAAATAATACCTCCCCATTATTTCTTCTTCAAGTAGGCTCTTAATTTCCAATTTGTGTGTTTGTAAGTCCTTTTCTTTATTATGAGCCACTTCTTTTTTTAGGATTTCGAGCTTATCCTTAATTTTATCAACCATAGGGTCTTTACCCTCATTGGCTTCCAGTTTGCTAATAGCATTTTCCAATTTGGTGGTATAATCGTAATTTTTGCCTTCAAGCCAAGTTACAAAGGCATCATACTCTGCATCTGATAAACTAAACCCTTCTAATTTGGGAGCCGAAGAGTGAGTATAAAAATACTGGTTTGCATAATTGAAAATATGTGCTTTACTCAAAAGGCTAATGGTAATGGGTGCTAAATATTGAGCCTTTACTTTAATATCAGGAGTAATGCCCCCTCCATCATACACCGTTCTGCCTTTTTTCGTTTTAAAAGCCACTATTAAGGAATCGGGTACTTTGCCCACACTTCCATCTGCATTTCGATGTGAGTAATCTATGGCTTGAATACAACGCCCACTTGGAATATAATATTTAGCGGTAGTCACTTTTACCTGTGCATTATATGGCAACTGACGAGTGGTTTGCACCAACCCTTTACCAAACGTTTTTCTGCCAATAAGTACTGCTCTGTCGTAGTCTTGCAAAGTGCCCGATACAATTTCAGAGGCCGATGCACTGCCACTACTTGTAAGTACAACAAGCGGAATTTCGGTATCAGTTGGCGCAGCTAAGGTTTTATATTCTTGTGTCCAATCCTCCTGCTTTCCCCGGGTTTCAACAACCAAATTTCCTTTGGGAATAAATACATTGCTTATGTTTACGGCTTCGAATAAAAGTCCGCCAGGATTTTCTCTAATATCTAAGATAATACTCGTTGCCCCCTTAGATTTTAATTTTTTTACAGCCTGTTTTACTTCTTTGCCTGCATTGGTTGTAAACTCGGTAAGCTTAAGGTAGCCAATTTTATCAGTTACCATTCCGTAATAGGGTACATTTTCTAGTACAATGGTAGATCGGGTAATAGCAAAATGTTTTGTTTCTCCATTTCTTAAAACTTCTAACTTAACAGTTGTTCCGGGTTTGCCCTTTAATAATTTGCTTACATCAGAGGTAGATGTGCTGGTAATCGGTTTATCATCAATCTTTACAATTTGGTCTCCAATTTTTATCCCTGCTTTTTCTGCC
>JAMOMJ010000110.1 GCA_027067135.1 Cyclobacteriaceae bacterium | reverse complement strand
GCATTTCACCTGGTAAAAATACAGGAATTGATTTTGAAGCTGTATTGAAAAATCCTAATGCATTATCTACATCATGAAATCCAAAGTCGGTTTCAGTTTCATCAACTGGAGAAAGATAGAATGCTATTCTTCCATCTCCAACTTCAGGAATATAACTACCTGTTAAACCAAAATTATCTTGAGGTTTTGTGTCAGGATCATTAAAAACTGCAAAACTCCATACAGGATTTTCATTTGTAACCCCATCATACCACCATTCTGATACGGAAGAGAGGTTTACAGCATTTGCAGCTGATATTGCAGCAGTATAATTTCCTGCAAACAAATTGTATCTAGCTAAAAATGCATTTACCACATTTTGTAAATCTAAATTAGGTATGTACGCTAAAAATTCTGCAGAGATAGCAGTTGAAGCTAAATCAGCTTTAGCACTTTCTAATAAGTTGATGCATTCACTTAAAACTTCGTCTCTAGTGTTAAAAACAGAGGCACCATTAGGATCGTTATTAATAGGAGCTTGCTCAAAATTTTGGATTAAATAACCTAAAGTCATCGCTTTAAACCATTTTGTATAAGCACTAAGACCTGCTTTTGTACCAGGTTCCATTTCAACATTATCTATATTTGCTAAGATAGATTCAGCCATTCCCTTATCTCTTAAAAGTCTAGACCATAATCTGGTAACACCAGCATTATCACTATTTAATAACGTTCCACCAGCTACTAACTCTCCAGGAGTTACGTAGGTTAATGTGTTCCCTAATTCTCTTGTTGTTAATCCAGGAATTTCAACAATTGGAGCCAGCGTTGAAGTCGCAAAATGTTGAGACATACCAACAGACACACCTAGTAATCCAGCCTTAGTAGTTAACACTTGATCTTCGGCAGGCTGATTAATATTGTTAAAATCTGTTTCACAAGCTGTAAAAGATAGTACGCCAATTACAACTATAAATATTTTAATTAATTTTTTCATTATTCTTTATTTAAAAATTAAAGATTATACCAAATTTATATACTGCAGGAATAGGTACATTAGCCATATCCTGTCCTCTTACACCATTGCTTTGACTTTCTGTGTTTACTTCTGGATCAAATCCATAATAATTATCAATTGATATTAAGTTTGTTCCACTCAGCGTAAACTTAACATTTTTAAGGTAGTTTTTATTTACTTTCAAATTATAAGTAAGCGCTACTTCTCTAAGTTTTATGTAAGAACCATCTTCAATAAATGATTCGAAAATACCAAAATTAGCACTTTGACTTCCTGCAGGTACAGTACCATTTAATTCATCGGCTTCAAATGATCCACCTGCAAATAAATATCCCATACGCTTGTCCCAACTCATCACATCATTTCCTTGAGAAATATCCCATTGAAATCTAAATCCAAAGTTTTTATATTCAAATTCGTTGGTTATAGAAGCAACAAAATCAGGGTTAGGGTCTCCAATAATTTTTCTTAGCGTAGTTCCTGTAGGTTGCCCATTAGCATCATAATCTTGAACAGGAGTATTCCCTTCATAATGACCTAATGCTTTTTGTACATTTCCACTGTCAGTTAATAACATTTCACCATTTGCATCAGTTGCAAAGTACGTTCCGTAAAACACACCTAAAGCCTCATTTTCTTGAGCTACTGAAGTTCCCCACATACCTAAACTTAATCTATATCCGTCGTCTTTGATATCGGTAACCTTATTTTTATTATGACTTAAAGTCCCTGTAACGCTCCAATTTAAATTTTTATTTCTAATTGGTGTTCCTTTTATTAATAATTCAAATCCTTTATTCGTCATGTTTGCAACATTGGCATATTCATAATCAAAACCTGTTGAAGGAGATAATTGACGATAAATTAACAAGTCTTTTACTTCTTGGCTATAATAAGAAAATTCTAAACTTAATCTGTTATTAAACATGGAAGTATCAAATCCAAATTCTGTTTCAGTTTGTCTTTCTGGTGCTAATGATGAATTACCTCTTTCTACTGAAGGTGTAAATCCAAAATTCCCATTATAAACAGAGCTATTGTAATTTGTGTAAATTTTGTATGGATCTAATGCTGTTAAATTCCCAGCTTGTCCCCACGCAGCACGTAGTTTAAATGTATCAAATGTATCTCCTAAAGCATTTTTCCAAAAATCTTCATCAGAAATTGCATAAGAAGTACTTACTTTAGGATAAAATTGTTGACGTTCATCTTCTCCAAATGTAGAGGCTCCATCCAATCTTCCTGCAAGTGTTAAGAATAATTTATCTTTATATCCAAAACTTTGCTGTAGATAACCACCCCAATAGGATGCTTGTGTTCTATAATCATAACCTGAAGAAGCAGAAGCAGGGTTTGTTATAATAATGCCATCTATTGCACCTACTAAATTATTTGTAACACCAAAAACCTGTCTTTCTTCATATTGGTAGCTATATCCAGCACCCGTAGTTGATTTTAAATCATCTGTAATGTCAAATTGATAACTCATGTTAATATCACTATTAATCATGTCAGAGTTAATTGTTGCTTTTTGTGATAAACCATTAGATCTTGTATTAAATCCATATGGAATATAAATTAGTCCTTCTGAATTTGAGTGGTCAAAACCAAACGTGTAATTAAATCTAAAACCTTCAAAAGGAGTTAATTTTAACTGAATATCACTAATAGATCTAAAGTTTTGTGTTGTTGCTTCTACTCTGTCTAATGCTTCTATTGGGTTAGCCATCCATCCAATGTTTGGGTAGTTTCCAAACTCATCTGGTTCAGGATTGTTTAAGTTATCCGCAAATATTAAACTTGTAATAGGTCCGTAATTTTTACCATTTGGCATATCATTACTTTTATTGAAAGAAACAAAAGAACCTGCAGATATAGAGAACCAGTCATTTAATTCTTGATCTAATCTTATTCTTAATGTTTTTCTGTCGAAATCTGTATTTTTTACAATACCATCATTTTTATATTGTGATCCTGAAAATGAATATTTTGTTTTTTCAGTTCCACCAGTAATATTTATAGAGTTTTCAAAACCATAAGAAGTTTCAAAAATATAGTCATTATAATTGTATCTAGTTGCGGGTACCGCAACACCATTGTCCCATTTTAATTGCGCATCATTATAAGGAAGCTCTTTACGTAAGTTATTTATATTAAAGCTTGTAGCGTAGGTAATTCTAGGCTCACCTATTTTTCCTTTTTTAGTAAAAATTTGAACGACCCCATTACTTGCTCTTGACCCATAGATTGCTGCTGCTGCTGCACCTTTTAAGACTTCAATACGTTCAATATCATTAGGGTTGATATCTACTAATCTATTTTGAGTGTAACCACCTAAATCAATTAATGTAGAAGAATTATTGTTTATTATAACTCCATCAATGATGTATAAAGGGTCGGAGCTACCTACTAAGGTACTAGCACCTCTTAACTTAATTGAAACACCTCCAGAAGGGTTTCCAGAGTTTCTGCTAATTTGTGCCCCAGCAATTTGACCTTGAAGAGCTTCTCCAATACTTACAACAGCT
>JAMOMJ010000109.1 GCA_027067135.1 Cyclobacteriaceae bacterium | reverse complement strand
ATTGAACAGAGAATGATTGAAGAAATCCAAACAGCTTACTATCTTAATGCTAAAAATCCTTCTGATAACGAAACACTTATTGCCATAGCAAAACAGCTAGATTTAGATGAAGGACAGTTTTCTTCTGATTTAGAGAGTGTTGAAACACAAAAGCAGCTTGAAAAAGAAATATCTTTTGGGCAACAAATAGGGGCAAGGGGTTTCCCCAGTATGGTTTTAGAAAAGGATGGTACATATCAGTACGTACCCCTAAACTATAATGATCTAACCCCGACACTGGCGTTTATAAATGAAGGTTGATTGCATCATTTCCTCCCATCGCTTTTTATATCACTAATATCGCTACATATTTTTAGTAATATCTTCTGATGTTTTCAACATCATAATAACTTACTCTCAATAGAGTGGTTGAAGTTTATATTATCGTTGGACTGCATTAGGGAGAAATGACAGCTTGTCTTACAAGAACTTGCTCATATTACAATTGTATTGACAGTGATCTTAATAGGGTGTTATGAATGGTATATATTAAAATATTCTATCAAGAGATTAAGAATGCTCAAGTTTTACTTTTTTGCGAAGCCCCTAGCTAGTCACTTATTATTCACCTTTTTCATCACATTGTTTTTAACGGCATGTGATAGTAACCCTGCTAAGACTGAAAGCGATAATGTTCCTGTTGCTAATGCTGGTGAAGATCAAAATGTCCCATTAGGTAAATTGGTGCTACTCGATAGTAGTAAGTCCTTTGATTTGGCTGGAGCATTACTTTCATACTCTTGGGTGGTTTTAGAAAAGCCTGAAGGGAGTGATATTCAGGTCGAAAATCAAAGTTTTACACCATATATTGGTGGAAAATATGTTTTTCAGCTAATTGTTAATAATGGTATTACCAATAGTAAGCCAGATAGCGTTATTATTTTTGCAGGGGCAAACACTAGGCCTATTGCTAATGCAGGGAAAGACCAACACTCAATAATAAATGAAAAGGTCTTTTTAGATGGATTGTTATCGACTGATTCAGAAAATGATTCCCTAGCCTTTCAATGGGAGTTTTTCAAAAAACCTAAATATAGTCAAACAAAAATTAAAAAACCCACTGAAATCATAAGCAACTTCACACCTGATTTACCAGGGAAGTATACAATTAAACTGCTTGTAAGCGATGGAATACTAAAAAGTGAAGAAGACTACGTAATTATTATCGTCGATGGGAAAGCGGGTGTTGGAGGTAGTGACGTAGCAAGAAGAAATCTTGCGCCTGAAGCAATTGCAGGGGTTGATCAAACAGTAACTGCAAATAGTGTTGTAAGTTTTGATGGTTCAGATAGTAGTGACAGTGATGGTCATATTATTTCTTACGAGTGGAAAGAAGGAACCGTAGTTCTTTCTACAGAATCAAACTTTACTAAAAATGATTTTAGTGTGGGAGAGCATTCACTCGTCTTAACAGTTATAGACAATAAAGGGGCTAGAGGATCAGATACCGTAAGGATCATTGTAGAGGAGGAAGTTATTTATAAGAATATCGCGCCTTTAGTCAATGCAGGTGATGATCAAGTTATTACAGAAGGAGAGTCAGTAGTCCTACTAGCAGAGGCAAATGATAGTGATGGCGAAATCGTTAGCCAATACTGGGAAGTATCAGGGCATATTATAAGCAAGAATCTTGCATTTAGTTCAAAACTATTCTCTGCAGGCAAACATACACTGACAATAAAAGTAGTTGATAATGATGGTGGTGTAGCCAGTGATAGCTTGGTTGTTAATGTGCAGCAACAACCAAATGAAATACCAGTAGCAGAGTTACAGAATATAGCTACAGATGAAGATACACCGGTCAGTTTCACTTTAACGGGGACTGATGCTGATAACGATACATTGGCATATAAAATAACGAAAAATCCTGCTAATGGGGTTCTTTCGGGTGAAATACCAAACCTAATTTACACCCCAAATAATAACTATAATGGAGTAGATTTAATAACGTTTACAACGAGCGATGGAAAAACATCCTCACCTCCTGCAAATGTGTCCATTACCATTAACCCAGCTAATGATGGGCCAAGCGTTGATGCAGGGCCAGACAAAATATTTACGATAGGAAATCCTGTTGTTTTGCAAGCTAAAGCTGTTGACTTAGATGGAAGTATTGCAAAAGTAGAATGGAAAGAAGGAGGGAATACTTTAGGTTCTTCTCAGGGACTAGTGCTTTTAGACCTTAGTTTAGGTGAACATTTCCTCACAATACTAGTGACGGACAATGAGGGTCTCACTGCGACAGATAGCGTAGTAGTAAATATAGTTAAAGACACCATGATTTTAGGCCGTTTATCAGGAAAGATTATTGATAAAAAAGGGGTTGTTATTCCTAATGCCAAAGTTACCTTAAGCACTGGAGAAACTACGGTATCCGATAGTGTAGGCAATTATGGTATTAATGACTTAATGCCAACTGATAGATCGACATTGACGGCTGCAAAAAATTACTTCTTTAATAACTCTAAAATTGTTGGCATTAAGTCTGGAAAAGAAACGATACAAAATATTATTCTCTCACGACCAAACAAAATAGTAGAGATTGATACCACGATCAAAACAGTTGTGGAAGCAAATGGAATGACAGTTAAGCTACCATCAGGTTCATATACAAATACAGTAGGAGAATCTATAGGGGGTAAGATAACACTTTCTGCTTCTTATTTTCCAATAACTACTGAAGATGGTATTAATGAATTTCCAGGGGACACACTTGCAGAAAATGATGGTGGGGTTATTGGCAATCTAACCTCTTTTGGTTTTATCAAGCTAGAGCTGAATGATGAGTTGGGTAATGAGGTTATTATTCCGCAGGGTAAAAAAATAGAATTAAGTATTCCTGCTGATAATTCATTAGATAAACCTGCAACAATACCTTTGTGGTATTTTGATGAAGAAAAAGGCTTGTGGGTTGAAGATGGAGTTGCAACCTATGATGCTAATAGCAATACCTATAAAACAACAGTAGAAAGAGTAGCAACATTTAATTTGGATATTTACGATAATGTTCTAGCATCTGTAAACCTATGTGTTGAAGACGAGCAGGGCAATAAAGTCTCTTCGCATATAGTAATTGAACCAGCTAATAAAGTGTGGAGGAAGGTATCAGAAACAAGCATAGATGGTCTCTTACGCTTAGAAAGAATTATTGGTGAAAGTACGTTTAGCTTCTATGCTGGAGCTAAGGATGGTCGTTTAGGTAAATATATCAATAATCCAGTTTATTTAAATGCAGGAGAAAATAAACTGGATAAATGTATCATTGTAGAAGATGCCAATCGATCTGAAAACTTAAGCATTTCAGGTACAACCAAAGATGAAAATGGCAATATAAAACCAAATGTAACACTTGTTACTTATGGAGTGAGAGGTGGACAAAACTTTGGTGACCCAGGACTGGTAGAGCTTGCTAGTACACAAAGTGATGAAAATGGTGACTTTATAATTAAGTTTGATAAAGGAGACTCTACTGCTTTAGAAGTGGCCTTGTTAGGTAACAAAAAAATTACA
>JAMOMJ010000108.1 GCA_027067135.1 Cyclobacteriaceae bacterium | reverse complement strand
TGGTATGCAGCAGCTACTGGAGGATTAGCACTAGTTAGTTCCACAGTATTAAGCAATGGTAATTATTATGCTTCACAAATAATAAATAGCTGCGAAAGCGCCCGATTGAAAGTAACAGTAGCAATAACAACCGCCTCTGTTCCAACGGGTGAAGATATTCAGAGTTTTTGTGCAGACAATACCTCCACAATAGCTGATTTAGATGTTACAGGAATTGATATTAAATGGTACGATGCAGTCACAGGAGGAACAGCATTAGCAACCACAACAGCATTAACAAACACAAACACTTATTATGCTTCGCAAACTCTTAACGGATGTGAAAGTAATCGTTTTAAAGTAATGATTTCGATAAATGAAATAGTTGCTCCTACTGGTAATGCCACACAAAGTTTTTGTAAAAAGCAAAATCCGACTATTAGTGATTTAATTGCTAGTGGAGATAATTTACAATGGTATGCAACCACCACAGGAGGCACTCCTCTTGCTTCTACCACAAGTTTAGAAAACACAGTTGCATATTATGGTTCAGCAACTTCTAACGGTTGCGAAAGTGAACGATTTAAAGTTACTGTAACAGTAATAGAGGCAACACCCCCTACTGGCGAAGCCTTGCAAGTATTTTGCTTTGAAGATGCCCCAACTGTTGCCAGCCTTGTAGCCACGGGCGAAAACCTAGAATGGTATGATAATGCAGCAGATGGCACCTCAATCGACCTAACAACAGCACTAACGAGTACTACTTATTATGTTCAACAATCAATTAATGGTTGTGTAAGTTCGAGATTGGAGGTTGTTGTAGAAATTGACAACCCCATTATAGATAGCAGCGATGCGGATATGATTTTTAATGAAACAAGAACATTAAGTGGAACTCCTGAAGGAGGTGTCTTTACCATTGCTTCTGGCTTAGCCACGTTAACAGAAAATGAATTAACTACTACCGGAGTTGGTTTAATTGAAATAAGCTATACTTATCGTAATGTATGTGCTACAACACAGTCTATAACAGTGGTTTCAAGTGATGCTGATGGAGATGGTGTTCCTGATGATGTAGAAGCTATGGATGATACCGATTTAAATGATGGCTGCAGCTATTCTTTTACAAGTCAGGTAATAATTGATGCAAGCTCAGGTTGGAATGCTCAAGACTGTGATGGTGATGGCGTAAGCAATGGCAATGAGGTTGCTGATGGAACTGACCCTCTCGATTTATGTAGCTATAACGAAAATAGCCAAACGTTAGCTCCAAGCGATTCTTGGAAAGCAGCTGATTGTGATGATGATGGAATTAATAATGGCGATAGTGTTTTAGGAATTTACCAAGCTGATTTATCATCCCTCACTTTATATCCTTCTCCAACTACTGGAAACTTAACCATAGAATTAGGCTCAAATTTTAAAAATGTTACTGTTGGTGTACGAGACATTATTGGTAATGAAATAACGAGAAGAACGTACTCTAACACCAATAAAATAAGTTTGGGTATCAACAGTCCAAAAGGGATTTACTTTGTTCAGGTGTTAATTCCAGAAGGAGAAAGTAAAATATTTAGAATACTAAAAAACTAAAGAAGTTTAGGTAGAACGTTAGTTTGAATCAATCAGAAGTAAGAGGTTGCGGAATATATTTCTGCAGCCTCTTTTGTTTTATTTTGCTTTTCTAAACACGGCTCCGAACAAAATATCTGCCTCACCAAATACAAGAGCCTGCCTTGCTTTATCAGATTTTAAAGCCGTAGTATAAATATTTGGCATATGAATAAATCCACCTTTCAACTCCCCTTGCACAAAAAAGTGTTTGAAGAAAGTGATATTTAAACCAATTTTTAAATTTAATCCGTGTCTAGCCCCGATAAATAAACCATGCCACTTTATCATCGTGAATATTATAATCTACCGGAGTTTTCTCTTTAGCTATTACTACAGAGCTTTAGAAAAAGATAAGAACAGCAAATGAAATTGCAAAATTCTAACAATTAATAAATATTAAAAGCGTATTGTTTAAACGTAAACTAAGCTTTTAAGAAATTAAAGCTCAAGCACTTCTTTTATAAATTTAATGGTTTCCAGTTCAACAGCCTCAATATCCTTAGATCGTATGCTCGAAGCCATTGGGTGTACACCAACTGTAGGCATTTCTACCAAACGTTTCTTACTCACATCCGTACCTAAGGTTTCATTCATCCATCGCATGGCAGAAACCTTTACAGTTGGATCTTGACGTTCTTCATCCTTAAAATAAGCGAGTGTTAATGAAGGACATTTCACCTTACTAAAAACATCTTCTGTCATGGTTGTTTCAACTAATTCTTCAAGTTCTGTCAGTGCTTCTGTTTTATAAATTGTAGTCCAATACTGGGTAACTAAAGAATCACTGGTGGCCGAGTTATCTACATACCCATTTTTAAAAACCAAATTAAGAATATTTAATCCCCAATGATTATTCATCATGGGAGCCATTGTATCGTTAATTTTAATGTTAGGTGAGTAGTTTATTAGAGCTTCTACCTTATCTGGATACATTTCGGCTAATTTTAACGCTAACGTGCCGCCTGTAGAAGTACTCATTAAAATAACTTTATTGCCCAAAGCCTCACCAATAGCCAAAGCTACTTTAGATGTTTCCCAAAGCCGTTCTGGTGTCATTTTTACCAAAGCACTATCACTTGCTAATCCGTGGTCACTCAGGCGAGCTAAGTAGAGGTTCATCCCAAATTTAGCCGCAATATCTTTATGTACAGGGTCTCCTTCCATTTGAGAAGCGGTAAACCCGTGTAAGTACACAATGCTCCATTCCGTTTTGGTCTTGGTAGAATCAACCCAAATTATTCGAGCTTGGTTATTTATTTTAATGGCAGGATTAGATAATTCCGCTTTACTGACGGAATCGTCTAAAGCAATTAAATCTGTAATAACAACAGGAAATTGGTTAGAGTAATTTGGCGTTTCAGGCTTAGACCCAATAAACCAAACGATTAGTACTAAAAAAATAGTCCCAAGTATATATTTAAACTTATTCACTAGAAACTACCCTCGTTGGTTAATATTATATTCAATTGTTCTGCGAATCATATTTGCTCGATTTATGGCTTCATCAGCTTTAATCCCTGCATACATTTCATTCACTGTTTCCGTAAACAACGCAATCCAACGGTCAAAATGTTCCGTAGTTAGCTTTTCTTTTTGATGTAGCCGAATATGCATTCCCATCATATCTCCATTAAAGCCAGGTTTGCCTAGCAAAATACCTTCCCAAAAGCCATAAATTTTGGGCATATGAGCATCCCAATCAAGGTTAGCCACATCGTTAAAAAGATAGGCAATTGTATCGTCCACTTTTACCTTTTCGTAAAAAGCATCTAAAAATAATTTAATATCTTGTTCATTTTCTATGTCTCTCATTTTTTATGGTAACTATATATCTTCTATTTTAATAAAAATGATAGAATGTATTAACTGATGTTACGCAAAAGTTAGAAATCCAACTCTAATTGCACCTCTTTTTTGATGTTATTAAGTTCATCAAAAGCAGCTTTAATCCCTTTTAAAT
>JAMOMJ010000107.1 GCA_027067135.1 Cyclobacteriaceae bacterium | reverse complement strand
TAGCAGAACCCTGCGCACCTAAAATTGCACCATTAGTACCAGTTGCAGTATCACCAAACTGAAAAATAGGTTGTGTATAAACCGTAAGAGGAGCGCCAATAGGTGCTGCCGCATCTATTGCTCCACAAATATTCATCACAAGGCTTGGACCATTCTGTACGATTGATCCTATTGGTGGCTGTAAGTTTATTAGGGAATAACCATTAGTTCCCGTTACTAATACCGATGACAATGGATCACTAATATTTGGAGGAAACGAACCTAAGTTTGTTGAAGAAACAGGTGCGCCATTAAAAGTCGCACTAGTAAATGTAATGTCAGGCGGTAACTGTATTTGCAAATAGGGGCCATAGCCAACAGCTGGATCTGTATTAGATAACGGCGCATCAAAACAGAACTCTTCACCTGCAAAGCTTTCAGCCGGTAAATCAGTTAAATTTGTTGTTGGAGTTGGTGCTGCATATAAGTCTGCAGAAAACAGCATTAAAGCTGGCAATAAAATTTTGCCCAATAAGTTAATCGAATAATTCATCCGTTTGTTCCCCTTTTGTATATCCTTATTAGCTTTTACAGCCATTATTTTTTTAATATATGTATAAGTATGAACTAATATCTTATCGGTTCATTAAATCTAGAAGATTTCTTATTTAGCTAGTTAGAAAGAAAATACCTGCTCATCAATCACATATAATATAATATAATATAATTTATTTCTATCCCCTTACTTTCAGAGTATCAATATTAACCTGAACCTTAACTTAACAAATTATAATATTAATTAATAATTTTTATTAGCTTGTATCTTCATCTATAAAAATCCTGTACTAAATAAGCCGTATCAAAGATCATTTTGCACAATAAAAGAAGAATTCCTCGCATAAAACATCGAAAAACAGGGGGCATGAATTCAACAAGTAAGTACAATTTAAATTCAAAAATTAGCTTTTATAAAAGCTAGATTACAAAAAAACATTTAAGGCTATTGCAGTAGGGTTACTACCATGTTTTTTCTGTATTTTTAGCATAAATTACTCTGCCTTTAGCCCTTAGCCCTTAGCCCTTAGCCCTTAGCCCTTATAATTCCACCAAATACCTGTATGAAAATTATACATAAAAAAGATGATATTAATATTCTGTTCAGGTAGGGAAAGTTATATTACGCGTAGCATTAGTAAAACTAATATTAATTATTACTAAAGCTGTAACTAATAGTAACACTTTTCTTTCTTACTGCGTTGTTTGCCTTTAAGAATTAAATAACTTAACTTAACTTAAAGAGAGTAAATCATGTCAAGCAAGAAAATGGATATAAATAAAACTCACTCATCACACAATTACTTAAATACACAAAAGTCTAATGCACATACCAAAGTCAATGGACAACTTGTCCAACTCTGGTTTGGTAACGCAGTTGCAAATGTACCCTTAATCAGTAGCATTCAAGAAGCTAGCCGTAAAATTGTAGGTGTTCTTAAAATCATTCCGTTTTCTAGCTCACAGCCTAAAAAACTGTTTAATAGCATCCTGTTAGGAACAAACAGCCGCACTAAACTACCTGTCTTCAAGTCATTCTTAGTAATAACGCTAATAGTGGGTGGAGCTACTTCTGCCTATGCTGCCCCAACATGTAGTACTCCAGCTACATTTATGTTTGGAGATGATACCAATGGACAAAGTGGACTTGGTTTATCAGCTTGGACAGCCAATACAGATGGCACGTTTAATAATACAAAAATGACGATAGGTGGCTTTGATAGAGAAGGCACAGGTACTGAGGTTTTTGGTGAAGGTGATGCAGCTAATACTTACTTTACTGATGTCAATAATGACGGTTATGTCGATATTGTACATGCTACCGATAACAATAATAATGAGATTCATGTCTGGCTTAATAATGGAGATAATACCTTTCAAACAACAGCGATAGTTACCACAGGTTTTGAGAATGTAACAGATGCTGCAAAATTTGCAGGAATGACTGGTTCAGAGCAGGGGTGGATGGCTGATACGAATAATGATGGTAAGGTTGATTATGTCTTTTCAGGAAATGATAACAATATACATACTTATTTAGGAAATGGTGATGGTACTTTTGTTACTTCTCGAATAACTTCTGCTATTGCAGGAGTAGCGAAAACAGGGCTATTTGGAACAAATACCTCAGGTATCACTAGTGGCGAACATATGTTTGTTCAAGATGTGAACCAAGATGGAGCAGCCGACTTGGTTCTTTCGTTTGGAGATGCTGGTGCTGGTCGTATTCAAGTATGGCTTGGTACGGGAACAGGTGCATTTAATTCAGCGATTGATTTTGATGGTGTGTTAGAAGATACAGGAGGAAGTAATTCAACAGGTTCTGCAGATGGAGAGTACTCGACACTTACAGATATGAATGGTGATGGTATACCTGATTACATTCATGCAGAAGACAAAGATGGTACAAGACAAATTTGGGTCTTTTCAGGGAATGGAACGGGTGGTTTTAGTAGCTCAGCTATTATGACAGATATTAATGATCTACCACAAGGATCGGGTAGGTTTTCAAATTATATAGATGCAGAGCGATCATTTGTATTTGATATTACCAATGATGGTATTGCTGATTTTATTAGTACCTATGAAAATAATGGAGCTGAAGATGGTATTACTGTCTATAAAGGAAACGCTGATGGTACGTTTGAAGATGTAGCAATTAAAACAAACCTTGCTAATTTTGGAACAGGTTCTAATGCGACTGAAAGTTCATTTGTCGGATGTGGTGCTTTTAAAGCTGCTACGGTTCAATTATTAATAGATATTGGTATTGACGCTGATGGTGGGGTAGATATTAATCCTACAGCAACAGCATTGAATGCTTTAACCGGTGTTTCTGGAGCTATTATAGCGAATGAACAGGCTTATCAAGATTATATTAATGCAAACCCAACTGCATTTTCTTCTCCTGCTACGGAAGCAGAAGTACAAAGCATGATTGATGTTACCAACCAAGCAGTAGCAGCAGCATTAGCAGAAGTAGCAGAAGACATCGCAGGAAATGCAAATGGAACACCTATCACAGCAGCGCAACTTAATAGTATTCCAAATGTAAGTGGCGCGATTGATGGGGTTGATTATGCAACAGCATTGACAGCAGGCACATACGTAGATGCGACTAACCCAACCACAGCAGAGATACAAACAGTGATTGATGCCGTGAATCAAGCAGTTGCTACCGCGCAAGCAGAAGTAGAAGAAGACATTGCAGGCAATGCCAATACGACTCCAGTCACCGCCGCACAACTGAATAGTCTTCCTAATGTAAGTGGCGCGATTGATGGGGTTGATTATTCAGCCACATTAGCCGCAGGCACGTATGCAGATGCAACGAACCCAACCGCCGCAGAGATACAAACAGTGATTGATGCCGTGAATCAAGCAGCAGCAGCATTGGTAGAAGTAGCAGAAGACATTGCAGGAAATGCAAATGGAACACCTATCACAGCAGCGCAACTTAATAGTATTCCAAATGTAAGTGGCGCGATTGATGGGGTTGATTATGCAACAGCATTGACAGCAGGC